>DAIOEQ010000043.1:0-4116 GCA_036746215.1 Prevotella sp. | reverse complement strand
GGAACGATGGCAAACTGCCCGAAGGCATCGATCAAGAGAAGTTGTTCGCAGAACACGCTTCACAACCCCGCAACCGCAACATAGCCAATGCCTTCTACAAGGCTGGCTTTATCGAGGCATGGGGACGTGGCATCAACAAGATACGTCAAGGCTTGAAAAAAGCAGGACTTCCTGAGCCTAAAATCGAGAATCATGTCAGCGGAACATTGATTACCATTTACCGAAATGTCGGGTTAAATGTCGGTGTAAAAGGCACAAATGTCGGAAACATGTCGGAGACAAATGTCGGAGATATGTCGGAGATAAAACTTACTGAGCGTCAACGTATTATAATTTCAATTATCAAGTCAAACCCGTCAGCATCTGCAAAACAAATGTCGGAGACTTTGACGGTGACATCAAGAACAATAGAAAGAGACCTGTCGGCAATGCAAAAAGCAGGCATCGTAAGGCATGAAGGAAAAGACAATGCAGGTATATGGGTGGTGCTTGAAAACTCAAAAAGTAAAGATTGAGCGATATGAAAGAAACGAAATTCAAAGATACGGAAATAGGTAGGATTCCTGAGGATTGGGAAATTAGGACAATAAACTCTTTTTGTTCTGTTAAAACTGGTCCTTTTGGAAGTATGCTACATGCAGAAGATTATGTGGATAAAGGTACGCCTATTGTTACGGCAGAGCACTTTAAGAATGGAATCTTACCATTAGTTGGTAAGGATATACCACAAGTAGGAATAGAGGATTTAAAAAGAATGTCATCATATACTCTAACAAAAAACGATATTGTATTCTCCCGTGTAGGTTCTGTTGATATAAATGCGTTAGTAACAGTTCGTCAAAAAGGATGGTTGTTCTCTGGACGTGTGCTTAGAGTACGTCCATTTAAATAAAAATGTGCCTATCAGGCGCAGACATCCGCGGGACTTTATTTTTTGTCGTCGTTTCTTGTTTTTCTCGGCTGGAAATGTTATTTTTGCACAACAGACGGGTGAGTCGTGGCAACTGCCGGGCCACCTGCCATAAACCTATTGGGCCAAGATCTCCAATCATGTGGAGCGCTAACACTTACTCAGAACCATGACACAACATATTAGTCTACGTGGAATGAAAAGATGTCTGACGACACTCTGCCTGAGCATCCTGGGCGGCCTGGCGTATTGCGCGTCACTCGCCGGATACCAGCTGACGGTCATTCCCACCTTGTCGCAGATGCCCGTCAACGCCATGAACTGTATCTTCCAGGATTCGGAGGGCTACATGTGGTATGGCACAGTCGACGGATTGTGTCGTGACGACGGCTATGGCATCCATACGTTCCGCAATGACTTCATGACCCCGGAGCTCATGCAGATCAACCTTGTGCTCAGCATCACCGAGGACGCGCGCCATCGCATATGGTTCGCCACCCACAAGGGGGTGTACATCCTCGACAAGAGCAATTACGCCATTCAGTTGGTGGACATCCCCAGCCTCAAGGTTGCCCATGTCGACCAAGTGTTGGCAGCGAGCGACGGCTTCGTTTACGCGAGACAAGGCGCCAAGCTCTATCAGGTCAGTCTTGATGGGCGCTTGGCCGCCACCTACCAACTGCCCGGGCCTATCAACGACCTCTTTGAAGACAGTAGCCATCGGCTGTGGGCAAGCATCAGTCCCATGGGCGTGTGCGTGCGGCAGCCCGGCGCCAAGCGGTTTGTGACGGTCAACAAGGACGTGCGCGCCATGTCGGTGTGCGAGGATTACAGTCACAAGTTCCTGTGGATGGCGGCCTACGACGAGAAAATCTTCAAGATGCGCCTGGACGGCCAATTCGCGCTTGAGCCGCAGGCCGTCGTGGGCGACAAGACAAAAGGTACGAAGGCCTACTTCCAGATATTGCAAGATGACGTCAGTCACAATCTATGGTTGCGCACCAGCAGGGGCCTGCAGGTATTGGCGCCGGCAGTGGACAACACGCTCGCGAACCTGCCGGTGGACGATTGGTTGCCGCAGCGGAACATGCTCCTTGGTTGTGTCAGCAAGGACAGACGGGGCAACGTCTGGGTGGGCGGTTTCGACACGCCAAGTTTCTATGTGCGCAGTCAGCGCGGTGGCAAGGTCGGTTATGTGGGACCGGCTATCCAGGCGCAGACCCATTACGCCCCAGCCATCGTGACCCTCTGCCGTGACGACGGCGGACACATATGGTATTACCAAGAAGGCAATGGCCTCTATTTCTACAATCCGGCCACGGAGAAGGCCACGTCTTATCGCGACTGCCAGTCGACAAGGGCTGCACCGCTCAACGTCGTGCCTTATCTCATCAAGTCGAGGCTGCCCAACAGCATTTGGGCTTCCACCCTCAGCGATGTCTATCTCGTGCAGCGCGAGGGAGAGACGATGTTGCTCAAACAACGTGTGAGCATGGCGGCCCACACCCGTAAGACGGGCAATGTGGAGAGCGTCTTCGAGGACCGCGCGGGCAACTTGTGGGTAAGTACCATGAGGGGGCTTTATGTGTGGACGCCCGCCACGCGGCGTGTCGAGGTGCTGTCGGAGACCATTGGCGACATCTCCGACTTTGCCCAGACGGCCGATGGCAAGGTGTGGTTCTCCATCCGCAACAGGGGCATAGGAAGCGTCGACGCCAAGCGTCGTGTCAAGGTCTATCCGCACCCGGTCGATTTCACGTCGCTCGACGCAACGCGTGACGGGCACCTCTGGCTTGGCACGGGCGAGGGACGCGTGCTCGAGTTTGCGCCGTCAAGCCCCGATCGCCTCGAAGACTGGACGGCGCGGTGTGGCATGAACGGAGACATGGTCGACCACATTGCCGTTGACCATCTCGGCCACGTGTGGGTCACCACCAACCAGCGTGTGCGTGAGTTCAATCCCCGCAACGGGGCGTTCCGCATGTTGAAGACTGCAGATGATGAAATGCCGCTCGACCGTTTCCTTCCCCGTGCCGTCTATTTCGACAAGTCCACCTCCACCATGTATCTTGGCGGCATTCCGGGATTTATCACGCTCAAGCCCAGCCGCGCACTGGAAAACGCGCCAAGGCACATCACTGTGGCGGTGAGCGACGTGCGAGTGGGCGGTCGCAGTGTGTGGCTGGCACCCGAGCGACGCGATGGTCCCGACCGCATCGACATCGCACCGGGAGAGACAAACATCTCCCTGTCGTTCACCACACTCGACTACGTGAACCGCAACCATGTGAACTTTGCCTATCGACTGAAGGGTGTCGACAAGGATTGGGTCTACCTCACTGACGGGAACAATGTGGCCAACTACAACCAACTGGCTAAGGGCACGTATGTGCTTGAGGTGAAAGCAACCGACGAGAATGGACTGTGGAGCGACAGCGTCACGCGGTTCACCATCCACCGCCTGCCGGCATGGTATGAGACGTGGCTGGCTTACACATTATATATATTGGCGTTCCTGACTGTTGCCGTCCTGTTGTGGCGCTTCTATTTCAACTGGCATAAGGAGATGGAGGAACGCAAGATGGTGGAAAACTTGCTGAAGGCAAAGCAAATGCAGATAGCCGAGGAGCGGCTTCATGCCGAGGAAAGCCTCACTGATACTAAGGCGGAAACCGGCAAGCTGGACGTGAAGGTGTCGAAGGTGCGCTCGCTGGATGAGGAGTTTCTCGCGAAGGCCACGAAAATCGTGGAGCAGAACCTTGCCAATCCCGAGCTCAGCGTGGTGTTCCTCGCCTCGGAGCTGGGCATGTCGCGCTCCACATTCATGCGGAAGATCAAGGCCGTGACAGGACAGACACCATTGGACTACATCAAGTCTATCAAGTTGAAGCACGCCTACGCCATGTTGCAAGACAAGACGGCCACCATACAAGAGGTGATGCGCGCCGTGGGCTACAATGACCGTAAGACATTCTCCCAATCGTTCAAAGACGCTTTTCACATCACGCCCATCGAGCATCAGCACAAGGCGTGACACATAATCTCAAAGTCTGGGAAATCCTCCAAATCCGAGAATCTTCCACGCCTGCCCCGGCGCTCCACGTCTGAGGGCTTTTTTCTCATCCCAAGGTGGTTATTCGTTCAAATTGACCGTTGACGAATAACCACCTTTGTTTTGCGCAATTATTATTAGCGCTTGTTGACAC
>DAIOEQ010000042.1:3104-12712 GCA_036746215.1 Prevotella sp. | reverse complement strand
AACACAGCAACATGAAAAAAGATTTAAGCCGTGAAGACCTCGACAACCTTTGGAAGGAAGTGTCGGTCATGTCGAGAGACGAAGGATTACTCCTTCCATGAAGGATCAACTGTCCAAGGTCAAGAGCTTGCGGAGAAAATATTTGGCAAGGGAGGTTTTGTATTAGAATAACTATCAGCATGAAGAAAACTATCATCTTAATCATAGCCTTAGTCCAATGGGCGGCTATGACTTGCCATGCACAGCGTAACAAAGGCTGGCCAGACCTAAATCTTGACAAAGCCTGGGACGAATACCGGTATCACGCCAGATATTCCCCCTATGCACTGAAGTGGAGATTTTTCCGGGACACAATATCGGTGAACGAAATGAAAGAAGCCTTCCTCAAATATAAGGACGTGACACTACACAAATCTCCTTACGCAGGTTTCGACACCATCATGACCACAAAGGGAAAGGCTGTCATCCTGCGGTCACCCATGAGGGACGTGCCACTGAAAGACATCTTCGCCAAACCAAAATGGAGGAAAAAACTCACGGGAGACATTGTGTACCTTGCACACCCCCATCCTTACATGGGTTTCATCGTGTCGCCCTATGCCTTTTACGAGGTTTACCAAGGGGGGAAGCTCGTAGGACAAGACGGAAAATATCATGATGGCGGAGCGGATTTCTTCAGTTACGCGCAACAGGCAACTTCTACGCTTCACGGTGAATGGAACGACAGCATCGAGAGCGGAGCGAGGCTCATGGGAGCCATGATAGGACTGAGCGAAGGCATACAGGCCGGCAGACCAGAACGCATCTTCTCGGTGCTACTGCACAGAAAAGCGGAGCAAACATATCCCACACGAGAAGAATACACCATCGACCTGCTACTACCCGAAAACCCAGACCAACAAACCCTTACCGACTTCCTGGTAATGAAAGGTTACATAGAAAAATTACACTACAATTCTTTCAAACCTTACTATACCACAGACTTCCGACTTCTACTGGGTCGCTACTATCGCGTGACGGTCAATAGATGCGGCTGGCTCGTGGAAGACTACATGAACATCAACAACAGGAAGCAAAGGCAATAATAACCGAGAGGGAAAGGCTGGAAACTCAAAAAATCGCGAAAGCGCAGTCACATCCATGGGAGTGGCTACGCTTTCGCGATAGTGGATGCGGTGTCTCACCGCACAGATTAGAAGTCGATGTTCAGGCCCAACCCAAACACATGGTTGGTGCGGGTGAAGGTGTTCTTGCCATAGAGCATGCTCTTGCCATCCTCGGTGACGGGCGCAGTCAGCATGTTCTTCACTTCGTTGGCAGCGGCGTTGGCCGTGGCTTGGTCTTGGCCGAGCGCAGTGGCCACGCCACCCACGATCTTGCCCGTGAGGCTGGACAGGTCGTTGTAGTTGTTTGACTCGGTGGAGAAATCGCTGTAATTGGTCTGGAAGTAAGCCAGGTTGAGGGTCATCTTCTTGTTGAGATGCACACCCACGCCGAAGCCGAAGCTGTAGCTATTGACCACGAAGCTGACATCCTCCATGTAGTTGCCCGTCATCTTGTAGTTGGTCTTCTGTACACCTGCGCTGACCTCAACCACCTTCGACAGGTCATACTCGGCACCGAAAAGATACTCATTGGTGTCGCCACCGAGCTTCTTCTCATGGTGATTATACTGGTGGGCGTCCTTGTCGAAATAATGGTGCCAACCCGCATTGAGACGCAGCGAGGGAATGACGCTCCAGCGGGCGCCCAACGTGAGCAACGCTGGCGAATCCTCCGGCACGTTCTCGCCATCGGCCCAACGGTCGAGAATCTCCAGGTTGCGGGCGCTCTCACTGTTGGCCGACTTGTTCTTCAGGCGCATGCGCGTCTTGAACTCATACTTGGCGGCAAAGTTGAAAGCGCCTACCTTGTAGTCGACACCGATGATGGGCGCAACGCCCCACCCTGTCTGGTCGCAATTGAGTGTCACGTCCTCCGTGGCTTCGCCAAGGGCACCCAGCATGGCCGCCTTGACGCCATACTCCTTTGCCTTGGCCTGGGCGGCCTGTGCGGCGGCCATGTCACCACGGGCGGCGGCATACTGCGCTGCGGCCGTGTACTGGCCGACAGCCTCATAGGCGGCAGCCGACTGGCCGAGGAATGTCTCGGAGGCGTTCACATAGTCGGAAGCGCCGGCAAAGCGGGCGCGGATGTTGCTCACGTAGCCATAGTAGTTGCTGTTGCCATAGAGCATGCGCAAGCCTCCATAGGCCGACCAGTGCTCATTGAACTTATAAGCGGCGCCCAGCGTGAAGCCGAAATAATACTGGCGGCCGCGCATATAGGTGTCCATGTCGTAAGAGTCGACAGTGGGAAGCCCCAGCGAGCCCAAACCCATCTGGTTCGTCACAGCGTCAAGATGCTGGGAAAGCAAGGGGAGCAACGCCACACTGCTCTCAAACGAAGGCAGGCCCTGCTTGAAATGGCACTTGCCGCCGCCACCCGTCACGCCAAACCCGAACTGGAAGCTCCAGTTCTTCATGTTGTAAGCGGCCTGGATGGAAGGCAGCACAGGCGCCTTGGCCTCACCCTTGTACTTCTTGGTGGAGGTGCCACCATTGTTGGCGCCATACGCAAACGGGGCAAAGACACCCGTCACCGTGCGCGTCTGACTGGCATTCTGCAAATTGAGAGAGAGATGGAAACCATCGCTCAAGAAAGCGACACCTGCGGGATTGGTATACACACCATCGATGCCAATGGCGGCATCGCGAGCAGGATTGCGGAGAAACTGAATGCTTTGGTTTGTGTTGGTGAGAATACCACCAGCAAAGACATCCTGAATGGCGAACATTGCCATCGCGGCAATTGCCAATTTTAACTTATTCATCTTAATAACCTTAAAAATTTTGCGCAAAGTTATCTCTAATGTGCAATATAGAGTGCCTTACGCTAAAGAAATTAAGATGTATTAACACTATCGCCAACCATTTATGCACAAAGAAATTGATTTGTGCATAAATGGAGAGAGCTTAAAGGGCAAGACAAGGCAAATGGTAGACGGTGGAAAAACCTTAAAGCGGGTCTACATCATAGTAAACCTGCAAAGAGGAATAAGCTTTGGCGGCCAACATCTGCCGTCTTGTCTGCAAGAGAGTCTGACGTACCGCACGCAAGTCGGCACCCAGCTCAATCTTGATGACGAGCTTGCGGATATGCATCTGCTTGACACGCGCCACAGAAGGCTTGTCGGGTCCCAGCACGCGATCAGCCAGGGAACGGCGGAGCAGCGCACCCATCTCCATGGCGGCAGCCTCGACAATGGGTTCCTGCTTGTGGCGCAAGAAGACGTAGACGAGATGGGTGAAGGGAGGATAGTGGAACAGTTCACGCTCAGCAAACAGTTCGCGATAGAACGAGTCGCAATCGTTGGCAACCACCTGCCTCACTACAGGCAACTGCGGACTGCGGGTCTGCAGGATGACCAAACCACGATCGCCACGGCGGCCCGCGCGCCCACTGACCTGGCACATCATCGTGAACGCATGCTCATAGGCGCGGAAGTCAGGATAGTTGAGCATGGAGTCGGCATCAAGAATGCCCACCACGCTCACGCGTCCGAAGTCAAGTCCCTTGGAGACCATCTGCGTGCCGATGAGCACATCGGTCTTGCCCAACGAGAAATCGGTGATCAAGCGCTCGTAGGCATTGCGTGTGCGGGTGGTGTCGAGATCCATGCGCGCCACACGAGCCTCCGGGAAGATGTCGCGTATCTGGTCTTCGATGTTCTCCGTTCCGTAGCCACGACCGCTGATGTGGGGATTGTCACAATTGGGGCAAGTGGCAGGCACGGCATAGGTTGCGCCACAATAATGGCAGGTCAAGAGATTGAGCCGCTTGTGATAGGTGAGCGACACGTCGCAATTCTTGCACTTGGGCACCCATCCGCAAACGCGACACTCGAGCATGGGGGCAAAGCCACGGCGATTCTGGAAGAGTATGACCTGGCGGCCTGCGGCAAGAGCCTCGCGCATGGCTGCCAGGAGAGGCGGGGAGAAAGGGCCGCTCATCATACGACGATGGCGCAGATCCTTCACGTCGACCACGCGAATCTCCGGCAGCTGCACATCGCGGTAGCGCGTAGTGAGACGCACCAAGCCGTACTTACCCGTCAGGGCGTTGTGATAGCTCTCGGCCGACGGCGTGGCCGTGCCGAGCAAGGTGTTGGCGCCAAACATATGGGCCAGCACGATGGCGGCAGAACGCGCGTGGTAGCGCGGCGCTGGATCCTGTTGCTTATAGGAGTTCTCATGTTCCTCGTCGATGATGACGAGTCCGAGCCGCTGAAACGGGAGAAAGAGGGCGCTTCGCGCTCCCAGGATGATGTCATAGGGATTGGCTGAGAGCTGCTTGCGCCAAATCTCCACGCGCTCAGCGTCGCTGTAGCGCGAATGGTAGATGCCCATGCGGTTGCCGAAAATACGCTGCAGCCGTTGCGTGATCTGCACGGTGAGCGCTATTTCGGGCAAGAGATAGAGCACTTGCTTACCCTCAGAAAGGGCCTTGAGCATGAGATGAATGTAAACCTCGGTCTTGCCGCTCGACGTGACGCCATGGAGCAACACCACGGGATGCTGCATCCACTGCATCAATATCTGATTGTAAGCGTCTCCCTGGGCCGCACTGAGCTGGGCCGCTCGCTCAAGATGAGGTTCAAGGGCGTGGTTGAGACGGCCCACCTCATGCTCATACGTCGTGAAGATGCCGCGCTTGACCAGGCTATTGAAATCGGCCGACGTGGCATGGGCGGCATTGAGCAAAGCTTCGCGCGTCAACAAAGGACTGTCGGAAGAAGACGCCAATTGAAGGAAAGTCTGGTAGATTTCCAACTGTCGGGGCGAACGGCGTAACATCTCAAGAGCTACCTTTTGTCCCTCCGCCGAAGCGTAGTGAGCTGACAAGGCTACGCACGTCTCCATCTTCGGACGATACTGCGAGTCGGCCTTGAGACCAGCGGGAAGGGCCGCCACATAGACATCGCCCAAAGCGCACATGTAGTAATCGGCCAACCACATCCACAATCGGAGTTGGGAGGGCAAAACAACAGGGCCATCATCCATCAGCGACAGCACCGCCTTGAGCTTGCTGGCTGGCAAGTCTGGAGCGTCATCGTGGAGGCGGGTCACCACGCCTGCATAGGTTTTGCTGGCGCCAAAAGGCACAAGAACACGCATGCCCACGGCGCAACGTTGCGCCTTGTCGGCATCAATGGTGTAGGTGAAGGTGCCATCGAGCGGCACGGGGATGATGACGTCTACGTATCTCATGAGTTGGATGTAAGGAGAAAGTGTTTGGTCTTGGACACGCAAAGTTAATGGAAATGTTGCTCAACGGCAAAAAAAACATGAAAAAACCTCCATCCGAACGGGGATGGAGGTGATATGGGGCATCGCATGTGCAATCCGTGATAGCGTACTGTTATTGACACGGACAGCCTTTAGACTTAGAAGAAATAGGCCAAGGCGATTTGCCAAGAGTTGTTTCGGCTCTTCGACTTCAAGCCTGACACCTGCCCAGCAGCGTCACTCACGGTTTTCCAAAGGGTGACATCAGCAGTCTTACCACAGGCAATGTTATAATTGGCTGTCAACTGAAGGTGAGTAAGCAAAGTGGCACCCAAGCCGACGTTGACACTGAAATTGGACTTTTTCAACGAGTAAGTGCTGGTGTCACGCCACGAGTAATCATCATCACCAACATTGAAACCCACCTGTGGACCGGCAAAAAGAAAGACATTTGCCAAGCTGCCCAAGCCGACGCCATAGCGCAAGTTGATGGGAATGGCAACCTGTTGTTGTTTGATGGTTTGCGTCTCACCGACATTGTTCTCAATCTTGGCGGAGCGTTGGTCATAGAGTACAGAACCGTCAATCCCCAGACCTGTCAGGGGCAGTGAGACCTTCACTGTCGGGCCAATGAAAAACCCAGCACGGTTGGAGGCATCAAACACTTCGCTCGAGAGCGACATATCAGTCACGTTGAGACCTCCCTTGAGGCCGAACTTCACCTGTGCGCTTGATGGAAGGGCCATAAGCACTGACAGCAGAAGCGTTGCGAAAATCTTTTTCATATGATATGGGTTATAAATGGGTGTCACACAGAAATGACATGGACAAGCCTCAATCAATGACGCTGGCGGCGCACCGTGACGCGCGCAGCACTGGATGTGGTAGACGAAGACGAGGAGCGACGCGTGCGCTTGGCTGTAGTCTCCGAGCGACGACTCTTGCCCTTGACAGCCTTTAGCGACTTCTTGTCGAGCCTGGCGATGGAATCAAGTGAATCCTTACGAGCCGCATCACCCCAAACATTCTTCTCAAAACTGGCTATCTCATGCTCTATTCGACGTTGCTCTTGCGACAACTTGGCCGTGTCACCACCGGCCACTTGCGCAAGGGTCTTGCCAAGCATATTGGTGGTCTTGTAGATTTTACCCTTATAGGCATTCATCGTAAAATAGTCGTCAAGCGACATCGTGGCAGCATTATTGAGATTGCTGGTCATGATCGTCTGCTTGGAAAGGAAAGGCGCCAGGTCATCATATTTCACCCAAAAGAGGGGGTACTTGGTGGCGCCATCCCCAAAGTCATCCTCACGATACATCACAGGACAGATGGCTTGCACCTTGGTGTGAAAGGTGGACGACACCTGGTCATAATAGGCACTCTCCTTGATGAAGTAGCCTTTCACCTCAGCCGAAGGGATGTCACTGTCATCGATGTGGACGCCACGGTCGGTGCGTTCGTAAAAGATGTGATAATCGTCAAGGAACTTAAGCGGCTGAATGCGCATGCTTTCATCAAAACGCTCATTGCCGCTATTCACGTCATAGCTATAAGCTGCGATTCCTCCGTGACGCGGGCCTGCCATGATGAGCTTGAAGAGGTACGTAAACAGGTTCATCTGCGTGCCTACGGGCTCCGTCGGGTAATAGAGGCCTGCATTGGCGTCGTCATTGAGATCCAACTCGCGATAGACATCGCGGCGCCACACCACATCCTCACCCATCTTAGCCTCCGTGGGAAAGGATATTTGGGCACGTGTGGTCATATTGTTGGCATTGGACTTAGGTGCCGACGCAGCTTGCTGCTGCCGGCGAGCCTGGGGCTGGGCCTGTGCGGCAATGCCAAAACATCCTATCATGATGATGAATATGAGTCTTCTCATGGTTTTATAGGGTCTGTATTGTATTTATCGTATGTGTTAATCACTATCTGGCAGGTTGAGAGCCGTCGACGGCACTTTTACCTGACGCGAATCTCCATGGCTCCAGGCAACGAACGGGTGATGCCGTCGGGCCCCTGAGCCTTAATCTCGGTGATATAGAGCCGCTTGTTGCGGCTCAAACGACGGAACTGCTCGCGCATGCGGTCCGTGAAGTTGTCACCTTGTGAGGCCATCTGAACGGCATTGCCCATGTTGTCGTAAAAGACAACAGAGAAACCGAGCACACGGAACTGTATGTCGAGAATGCCGTCATCCATGGCTGCGCTCAAACGAGAGGACCCCATTAGACCAGCCTTCGAAAGGTTGCCACCTTTGAAACGATCACTCCCCAAGGCGATATAGGGCGTGGGATCCGGCAACTTACGCACCTTAAACGTGAAGGCGGGGAACGTGCGCACCTTGGCACCGTCACGCGCCGTAATGTGGAAAGTGACATCGTGGCCAACTGCTGCGGGAACGGCCACATACTTGCCCGCGCCCTTCGACACGAGACGACCGCCAGTCATCGTCATGGAGACTGCATTTTGTGGCACACCCGGAACGCTGACGCTCATTGGGTTTTGGTAACCCGCATAGAGCACATTCATCAAGTCGGCGGCAACTGTGGCGCCGCCGGGAACAGGGATGACATTGTATTTCTGCAGAAAGTTACGGCGAAGGATATCACCCGCGGCATTTCGCATCAAGATATAACCGCTGAACTGATGTTCACCGACACCTCCCGCCGTAAACGAATACTGGCCGGAGGCTGAGTTGACGCGGGCTCCGTTGACATAGATCTCAGGATGTTGGGTGGAGTCTATTGCCGCCATGACAATATTGGCCGTGAAGCGCTCACCAGGATAGAGTGTGGTTTTCTCGGGAACGACAAAAGCCGCAAGCTTGTTGACACGGATGTCCTTCAAATCAACATTGGACACCAACGTGTGAAGCACATCACCCTCAGCGTAACGCACATCGTTCTGCAACTTAGACAACAGGGTGACCGCAGCGGCCACAGGCATGTTCTCAAACATGTATTCTTGCCAATTCTTACCCAGCGTATTGGGCCGTTTGGGCACGACTGTGGAGAGATTGCTTGCGATAATCTTTCGTTGCTGCGGATCCGTGATGTAGGTCAGAATGCGCTCACGGTAAGAGTTGATAGCGTTGTAAAGACGCTGCCCTTTTCCAGTGATGGGAGCCAACATAACGGTGCCAGCGGCATCAAGGTTGTCGGTGTTCTCTATATGGCGAAGGTCTCCCTTGGGGCCATCAGCCTCCTTGACAATGGCCACCTTCAATTCCTGGGCAAAATTATAGAGCGAGTCGCTCATTCGTTTCACCTCCGTGGCCTTCTCAAACCAAGCGCGCACTTTCTCCGGATTGCTGGCCATCTGGTTTTTGAAATCGCCATAGATAGCCTCATTCTCCGATGAACTGTTGGCGGTGGTGCGGTTCAGACTCTCCTCCACAATGGTAAAGCCGTTAAGCACCTCCGTGGAGATGTTTAGCGCGAGCATTGCCATCAAGACGACATACATCAAGTTGATCATCTTTTGGCGGGGAGTAACCGGTCTTTTTTTGATTGCCATGATTTGTTGTATTTAATGACTTGCAGCTTGAAAGGCTCTGGCCTTCCAAGCATAGCCGACACTTTATATTTGGCTGGTAGGTGTCGCGGAAGACGCAGAGGGGGCAGTATTGGCGCCTGGCGCGGCCGCACGCATGTTGACCGTCATAGCCTCAATCATGCGGGCGTAAATCTGATTGAGCTGTTCAATCTGCTGTGCCATGCGTCGGCTTTGGTCATTAATTTGATCAATGGTTCCAATCTGTTGGCTAGCGCCCTTGAGCTGCATCTCATAAACCTTGCTGATGCCTGTGAGCGTTCGGTTGAGGTTTTCCATTTCCTCGCTGTCTCGGGTGAGACGCGCACTCTGCTCATTGACTTTTTTGAGCGTCTCGACAAGTTCCTTCAACTCATCCACATAGCTGCTTTGAGCCTCGTTGAGCTTCTCCGCCTCCTCGGCCGACATTTGCGGCACGTAGTTGGGCATTCCAATGACCGTGGCAGCTGCAGCTGACGCATTACCAATAACAGCCTGTGCCGTTTCTGGCGTGTTGCCGACTGCCTCTTGCGAGTCGAGAGAGTCACCTGCACCCATAGAACCAGTTGCGCCCGTAGGTACAGCACCTTGGGGTTGCTGGGCAGCTGCACCACCGGCAAAGAAGACTGTGGCACCTGCCTGTCGAGCGGCAGGAGTAACACCTTCAACACAGCCTTCCTCCTCGGCCTCATGCTCAGCGGCTGCTTGTTCACCCTGGCTGTAAGTCACCTTGCCACTTTCCAAGTATTC
>DAIOEQ010000042.1:0-3028 GCA_036746215.1 Prevotella sp. | reverse complement strand
GGTGCCCATACCCAGAAACAACATGATGTTGGCCAAAGGAAGGTGAGTCAACTTGAACAGGGCACCCAAAATCACGATGGAAGCGCCCCAACTGTAAGCGTAGTTGAGAAATGTTTGACCTTCTACGGTATCAAGCCACTTCTGCAAACGATACACCACATTGTATTTACTATGATTAGCCATATTGCTTATTTCTTTTTCTGTTTTCCAGTTGTAGAGTTAGCCAAGGAACGAACACAGCGGAAGCCTATGTAGCTACGAGGCTGGTTTTGGTATTCCCATGTTCGCCATGCGCTACGGATGTAGCTCTCTGGGTCTTTCCAGGAGCCCCCACGCACACTTTTCTTTTTTAACTTGTAAGGGTCTTCCTTGGCGGCTTTATACTCCAATTGCGGGTTGAGGTCATTCATGGCGTCAACACCTGCCTCCGTGTAGACCGTGCTTGTCCACTCGGCAACGTTGCCAGCCATGTCAAACAAGCCATTGGAATTGGCAGAATAAGAGCCCACCTTACTGGTAATCAAATTACCATCCTTAGTGTAGTTGCCACGATCAGGCTTAAAATTGGCATAGAAACAGCCATTGCCATTGGCCACATCCTTGTTTTCCCAAGGGAACTCACTCTGTTCCTTGCCGCGTGCGGCAAATTCCCACTCGGCTTCAGTCGGCAGGCGATAACGCTGGATGTAACGCGCCTCTGGACCAAGTCCCTTCAGCAGGTAATCTGTGCGCCATGCACAGAAAGCGTTAGCCTGCTCCCAGGTGACTCCAACGACAGGATAGTCGTTGTATGCGGGATTGGAAAAATAATTGCGGAGATAAGTCTCGTTTTCAGAGTTCTTAAAGTCATTGACCCAGCACGTCGTGTCAGGGTAAATGTTAACAATGTAGGTATTGAGGAAGTCCCACGGACCCGACAAGGGACGATTGATTGTCTCGCGCACGATGCGTCCCTGGTCGTCGACATAAGCCGTATCCTTGCTTATCATAACCGTCTCGTTGGGATCTACCACGACATCCGTGTTCAGCACACGGTCAGCAGGGTTCATGCGGTTGCGGCGCAATGCTGCAGTGACATAGTCGTAAACCTCATACTTATAATTCATTTGGGTCCAGTCAAGCAATTTCTCGCCCGTAACAGGATTTGTAACATAGAGGCTCTCTATGGCGCGTTGCTCATCCTCATTGGGCTTCCGTGGCAAACGCTTGTTCCAATTGAGATGTGGCGTGACGGGATCTCCATTCTTGTCCTCGGTGATCATGTAAGTCTCGTCACCCCCATAGGAAGGATCAGCCAAGCGGGTTCGGAGAATGCTGTCACGCACCCACATCACAAACTGCTTGTACTGGGAGTTGGTAACTTCCGTCTCATCCATCCAAAAGCCATCCACAGAGATTTCTTTTGTTGGAGTTTTCTTGCCCCAAAGGCTGTCTTGCTTATCCAAGCCCATCTTCAAGAAGCCACGATTGATGCGTGTCATGCCATAAGGCGTTGGTTCGGTGAAGCTCTTCCCTGCCACTCCGACCACTTCTCCGCCCCGTCCAGAGGCAGAAGCCGACTTGGCACTGAAACAACCTGTCAGCGCGAACACTCCCGCCAACAAGCCCAATGCAATAATGATATGTTTTCTCATCTTGTATATTGTTCCTTTTCTCATTTTAATACCACCCTGGTCAGGCAATGCCTGAGAACAGCATGCAGCTATCGGTCTACAGGATGCGGACACTCTTGTGAAGATTACGCCCCTTTTTGGTGAGATTGATGTCGTGCTGATAGCCGACAAACAACTCATGGCTTCCGTTACCGGGATTGATGGCCGAAGTGTAGAACTCGTAGCTGTATCCCAACACTATGCCATGGAAGCTACCGCCCAACAACACTGTCACGGAGTTAGTAGGGCTATAGCTTACACCCCCATAGAGCATTTTCTCCTCATGGGTATAAACCAACCGTGTTGTCACATCTGCCCGATAAGCCTTGGCATCCGTGCGGACAAGCACAGATGGCTTTATAGTTAAGAACGGATTCCTCAACTGAATATTGTATCCTCCAGTCAAATAATAAGTCCGATCAATCTGCAGTTCATTGGTCTCGCCTAATTTTACGAGAGGAGCCGTAAGGTGTTGCGCGGAAAGCCCTGCATACCATTTCTTATGACTATAATAAAGGCCAAATCCCAAATCAAGCGCATTACCAGACACTTGAGAAGTGGTAAAGGCTGGATCACTGGAATCCTCAATGTCCAGTTTACTTCCATCAAAATTCTCACTTAGAAAGCCTGCTTGCAAGCCCACCCCCATCTGGCCTCCCAACATTTTGAACTTCATCGCATACTGAAGCGCCAGCTTCTGATGGGTGAACAAGCCCAATTTATCATTCATGAACACAAGACCTGCTCCATGATATGTCTTTAAGGCATAGAAAGGCAAGTCAGCAGACGCATAAGCTGTCTGAGGATTATGCTCGAAGCCCACCATATCCAATGCGTAAGCAGCCGTCACATTCAGTTTCGGTTGCTTACCTGCCGCCGCTGGATTGTACGATGTCTCCATGTCAAAATAGTGACTGAATGACGGATCGTATTGTGCCTCCGCAGAAATTACCACGAAGGACAGCGCAATTACTAATGTACAAATGCGTTTAAACACACTCTGATAACGCAGAACCATCAAAATTATTGTGCAAGCATCACTAACATCATCAACACTGAGCCTTATACATCGATAAAGCCATAACAAACTCAATCCACAAACATCATAGACAGCAAAAAAGCGATAGGATTGCACTCACAAAGTATCCTATCGCTCATATTAAAGTGTTAGACCATCAACAACATACCGTTAATACTCGTCCTCATTCCAAAGGAAATCATCTTTCGTAGGATAATCTGGCCAAATATCTTCGATGCTTTCATAGACATCGCCTTCATCCTCGATCTCCTGCAAATTCTCAAGCACCTCAGCAGGGGCACCCGAACGAGTAGCGTAATCTATCAGTTCTTCTTTAGTAGCGGGCCAAGGAGCATCT
>DAIOEQ010000041.1:0-12745 GCA_036746215.1 Prevotella sp. | reverse complement strand
CATTGACTGTATCCTTTGTCTTCATGGTAGGTGGGGTCAAGGGAAGTGTCTCGTTTCAGAACATTCGTCAGATGATCGCCAGTCTTTCATCTTGGTTTTATGGTTTATGTGCAAAACTAAAAAAAAAACTATGGAAGACACAAGTGTTTTTGTGATTATTTTTGTTTTGTTCGGCATTTTGAAATTCAACTTACGACAGACAGTTTGCGGAATAGAAAATATGCGACAAACTACATGCGAAAACGTCCTTCTGTTTCGACCAAGGAAAATATGAATGGAAATAATCGAAATTTCGATGATATGTGTAAATGTCTGTAGGTTAGCGCTTTATGGAAAGCGCGCGTTTGCGAGCCCTCAAAAGTTAGTTTATTTCATCATGATAGCTGGCTTATCGAGGCGTCGTTCATGCCAGATGGAGACTCGATTAGCAGGAGAAGGCGCCTCCATAGCTACTGCATCGCACCCTCGTTGGGCATGGATGTCCAGCCGACTTGGCCGGAAGGGTGGCTGGAAGAGACGAAAACGCCAAAGTCTCGCGCTATTTCAACCGAAATGGCGAACACACTTTATGGCCAAAAAACAAGACAAACATTGTGTTGTTGCTTTTCGGGCTTGGCAAAAGCAAACGTCCCGCATACCCCAAGGCGGGTAGGCGGGACGGATGCGCACGTTCTTCGTGCTTCAGCCTATTGCATGGCTTGGCAGAGTTGCTCGAGGGCCTGCTGCAGGATGGCGCGGGGCGTGCCCACGTTCATCCGCATGAAGCCCTGGCCACCCTGGCCGAACATCTCACCGTCGTTGAGCGCAAGGTGGGCCTTGTTGACAAAGAGGTCGACGAGTTGCTGATGGTTGAGGCCCAGTTGGCGGCAGTCAAGCCACACGAGGAAAGAGGCCTCGGGACGCAGGGGCTTTATTTGTGGCATGTGCTTCTTGCAGAAGTCTTCCATGAACAGGATGTTCTCCTCCACATAGCGGAGCATGGCCTTGCGCCACTCCTCGCCCTGCTGGAAGGCGGCGATGGTGGCGATGGGCGCGAAGAGGGTGGGCTCGTTGAGCTCGTTGGCCGTCAGCCACGAGTAGAACTTGCGACGTATCTCGTCGTTGGGGACGATGGCGTAGGAGCTGACGATGCCCGCGATGTTGAACGTCTTGGACGGCGCGCCAAACGTGATGCTGCCCTGCGCAGCCTTCTCCGAGACCGTGGCAAACGGCACGTGCTTGTTGCCCCAGAGCGCCATGTCGCAGTGGATCTCGTCGGAGATGACGAGGATGTGGCGGTCGTGGCAGAAGTCGGCCAGGCGTGCCAATGTGTCCCTGTCCCACACGATGCCGGCAGGGTTGTGGGGGTTGGAGAGGATGAGCAGCTTGCATCGCTCGTCGGCCACCTCCGCCAGGTTGTCGAAGTCCATCGAGTAGGAACCGTCGGCGTTCTCCCTCAACGGGTTGAAGACCACCTCGCGGCCGTTGCCCTGTGGCGTCAGCCGGAACGGGTGGTAGACGGGCGGCTGGATGATGACCTTGTCGCCGGGTTGGGTGAAGATGTTCACCACCATGCCGATGCCCTTCACGATGCCGGGGATGTAGGTGAGCCACTCACGCTTCACCTCCCACTGGTGATGGTCGAGGAGCCATTTCTGCACGGTGGGCCAATAGGCTTTGGGCTCCACGGTGTAGCCGAAGAGCGAGTGGTCCAGTCGCTTGCGCAGGGCGTCGGTGATAAACTGCGGTGTCTCAAAATCCATGTCGGCCACCCACAGTGGCAACAGGTCCGACCGTCCGTAGCGCTCCTGGAGCACCTCGTGCTTCAGGTCGCCGCTGCCCGAGCGGTCAACAATCTTATCGAAATCGTACATTGTTATCAGTGATTGGTGGTTATGCCTTCAAGGCCTGCTTGATGTCCTCAAACACGTCGTCCGTGTCTTCCAGGCCGATGGAGAGACGCACCGTGGTGTCGAGCACATCCATGGCCGCCCGCTCCTCGTCGGAGAACAGGCCGAAGATGGTGCTTGCCGGGTGGATGGCCAGCGTCTTGTTGTCGAAGAGGTTGGTGGCGCGGCGCACCAGTTTCAGGTGGTCGATCATGCTGAAGCAAGCCTCCTTGCTCTCCAGGTCGATGGTCATCATGGCGCCTGCCGTCGGGCCAAACTGTCTCTCGGCGATGGCGTGGTAGGGGTTGCTCGCCAGTCCCACGTAGTTGACCCGCTGGATCTCGGGCAGCGTGCGCAGTTTCTCGGCCAGGCGGAGCGTGTTCTGGCTCTGCACGCGGTAGCGCGCGTCGAGCGTCTCCAGTCCGAGCGACTGCATGTAGGCCACGTGTGGCGTCATGTAAGCGCCGAAGTTGAACAGCATCTCGTTTTTCATCGTGTGGCCGAAGCCGGGCGTGGTGCCATAGTCGATGACGAGACCGCCCAGCGTGGTGGCGCCACCCGACAGATACTTGGTGCTCGACACTACCTCGATGTCGACGCCCAGGTCCTTGGCGGAGAACTGCGTGAAGGGGATGACCGTGGTGTCGGCCACCAGGGGCACGTTGTGCGCATGCGCTATGGCCGCGAGCTCACGCAGGTCGGCCACCTCCATCTGTGGGTTGGTGATGATCTCCAGGAAGATGCAGCAGGTGTTGTCGTCCATCTGTCGCTTCACCTCGTCGAGGTTGATGAGGTTGCAGGGGCGCGCCTCCACGCCGAAACGCTTCAGCGACTGGGTGATGAGCGAGAAGGTGTTGCCAAACATGTGACGCGAGGTGACGATGTTCTTGCCCGTGGCGGCGAGAGCCAGCAGCGTGTTGCTGATGGCGGCCATGCCCGATGAGAGCGCCACGACGTTGCTGGCGCCTGTCAGCGCCTTCACCTTGTCCTCGAAATACATCACGGTGGGGTTCATCACCCTTGAGTAGTCGGGGGCTATGACCTTTCCCGTGAAGGCGTCGGCCATGTCGGCCGCAGAGCCAAACTCGTATGCCGCCGTGTGGTAGATGGGCATGTTCAAGGAGCCATAGGCGTCGCGCTTGCCGAACGGAGTGTCAATGGCCTTTGTCTGATTTTTCATGGTTGCTTTGTCTTAAAGTTGCTGCAAAATTACATGATTTTGTGCTCTTTCATGAAAGATTGGCCAACGGATTTTGAAAAAATAACATCCTCGTTGGTTATGATGTCGTGTTGGCGCAGACGCGACGACCGCCCTGCCAGCGGACGGGAGCCTGCGCGTGGAGGCTGCCCGAGACCGATGGCAGGGCGGTCGCAAGGAGAGGGACGATCGTGTCAGCGGGCTATCTTCTGTCCGTTCTTGATGAAGATGCCATGCTGGGGGTGTGACACGCGGCGGCCTTGCAGGTCGTAGGTGGGTGCGTCGGGCACCTTGACATTGCCCTCGACGGGGGCGATGGCGGTGGGGTTGGCGATGAGCCCCCGCAACTCCTTGGCGGAGAGCGGATAGTTGTAGATGCGCACGTCGTCGATGAGACCGCTGAACAGTGGGTCGGCGTCAAACTGGCTGCGACCGATGTAGTTGAGCACCGGGCGGATGTCACTCGGCTTGATGGTCACCGATGATGAGGATCCCACGACCTGCCCGTCGACCCACAGGGTGACGTTGCCGTCGCCGATGGTCACAGCCACGTGGTGCCACTTGTTGCCCTGCAGCCTGGCCGAGGCGTCCACCGTCTGCTCGTCACCGCCGTTCTTGATGGCGAAGCGCATGGTGGAGCCGTTGCTCGGTGTGAGGAACATGTATTGACTGGTGCCGTTGCCGAAGTCGAAGAGACGTGTCCAGTTGCTGTTGGCATTGGTCCATTTCACCCACATGGCGATGGTCATCTCGTCCATGTCGCCTACCTCATAGGGCAGGCGCAGGTAGTTGCCGGAGAGGCGCAGCGCCGAGTCGCCCACCTGGCTGTCGGCCAGGAAGCGGGGCGAGGAGGAACAGGTGGCGTCCATGAGGTTGGCCGTCTCGTCGAGGACCGAACCTTCCATCTGCCAACTGGCCACGAGGGCGCGCGCGGCCGTGGGGGTGGCGGTGATGGGCTCGCTCGCCGCCGAGAGGTTGGCGGAGCGGTCCATGGCCTTCACCTTATATATGTATGTGTGGCCTTGACGGCAAGTGTTGTCGGTGAAGGCGGTCGCGGTGACGCCACGGGCGATGGTGCTCCAGTGGCTTCCGTCGGCGTCGCCGCGGACGATGATGTAGCTCGCCACGTCATTGTCGGCAGGCGCGGTCCAGGAGAGGCTCACACTGGCCGCATGAGCCTCGGCCGTGAGGCTTGTCGGGGCGGCAGGCGCTGTGCTCTCCACGGGCGCGTCGGCAGGGATGAAGCGCCACATCTGCAGCTTGCGGTCGACGGCAGAAGAGGCCAGGGCCTTTTGCACGATGAAGGAAGCCGACTCGTTGGAGAGTGAGAGGTAGAGCCCCGACTCGCGGTTGCGGAGATAGTAGTAGCCCTTTCCGGCATACTCCAGCGCCCACTGCTCGTTGCTGGCGTTGCCTGCATTGTAGGCGATGACGTGGGCGAAGGCGTAAGTGGCGTTGTTGAGCACGTTCATGTGCATTTGGGTTTGCGTGTTGGTGAACGTGAAGAAACTGTAGTCGCCACCGATGCGCGAGCTGACAGGTGCCACATCCCACTGCGCGAGCGCCGGAACATCGGAGAACTGCGAGTAGCGCTTCTGTGTGAGGTCACCGCCCGATGATGTGTTGCCGACAATCAGCATGCGTGAGGCGCTGTTGAGGAGCTTGTAGCGCCCTGCCGTGATTTCCACGGGAGGCACGTCCTCGCCCCGGTCAATGTTGTACACCCGCTCGGCGTTGGTCTGTCCCTTCTGGTATCCTGTGCCACCGGGATACTCCATGCGGAAGGCGCGTGTGGGGCCCTGTGTGTCGAAATAGACATCCTCGTCGGGTGAGACAAAGAGATAAGACGAGTTGTTGGCCTGACGCTCACTGCCCCCGACGAAGGCCCGTAGCGCTTGCGTGTCGTCGTTGCGGTAGACGGATGCCGCCGTCCAGTGGCCGCGATCCTCGCCGTAGGCCAGGCGTGAGCCGTGGTTGCTCATCTGGCAGAACTCGCCGCGCGCGCGGCTGTCGAACCCCCACCAGATGCCAATCGTCATGCCATAGTTGGCGGCGATCATCGCCTCGCCCACGTTGTGGAGCTCGTCGGCGTAGGCCACGTTGCCGTCCTGCGTCACCTGTGTCCAGAAGTCAGCGAAGGTGTTGAACTCGCCTGCGAGCTGGTGGGTGTTGCCCCACGTGACGTATGGCTTCACGGCGTTGTACCATTCGGCGGCACCATCGTTGTTGAGTGTGTTGCCGGCGGTGATTGCGATGTCACGGAAGCGGGGGTAGTCCTCCTTGAGCTGTCGGGCTATCTCCTTGAAGTTGGCCTTCGTCCCCTCGTTCCAGGGCGTGTAGTCGGGCTCGTTGAAGGGCGACACCGCCACGATTTTGTGCTTCGGGTAGTTCTTTTGCATCCACGCCACGGAGGCGTCGATGAGCCGTGCCCAGTGGGCGGGGTTGGCTACGTTGTTTGACGAGTAGTAAGGTATGATGAAGTCGGTGGAGCCATCGCCCTGGTCGGCGTTGAGCACAATGTCCACATCACTGCCCATGAGGTTGATGGTGTTGGTGCGGTCGCGCAGGGTCTGCGTCTGCGAGGCGGTGAGCGCCGTGTCGCCGATGAGCGCCTGGTTCATCTGGAAACTGCTGCGGGCGATGCTCAGGTTCTCCTTGCCGATGAAATTGATGCCCTTGCGCATGTTCTGCTCGTTGTTCCAAGCCACGTCCATGCCCCAGCGCACGGGCAACTTGAGCCCCTCGCCTGAGGGACGGAACGGGATGACGACATCCGTCTTGGCTTGTGGCTCAAGGAAGATGCTGGATGACAGGCGCGCCTGTTGGGCCATGGCGCTGGAGGCCAGGCTGAGGAGTGCCAATGAGAGTAAGGTCTTTGGGGTTGTCATGATTAGGTTGTCATATTAGGTCTTAAAAAACAGGGGGCAAACTGTTCGCTTGCCCCCTGGGAGAATGTGTGTCGTGTGGATGAGGGCTTAGTCCTTACCGGAGGAAGCTGTGGCGCGCTTGTTCTTTCGCCACTCCACGAAGATGCCGAAGATGGCCAGCACCGCCAGGATGGCATAGGCCGTGTAGGCCACAGCCTCTGTCTTGCGGATGGAGGCTGGGTGGAAGTCGAGCACCACCTGGTGCTTGCCCGGCTTGATGTTCATGGCGCGCAACACGTAGTTGACACGGCCGAGCTCAGCGGGCTGCCCGTCGACGGTGGCTGTCCAGCCCGGATAGTAGATTTCGGAGAAGACGAGCACGCCGCCCTTGTCAGAGTTGACCTCATAGACAAGGTTGTTGGGCTCATACTTCTTCAGCGTGGCCAAGGCCATGGTGCCCTGTTTGACGGCCTGGCCCAGCTGCTGCTCAAACTGCTTGTCGGCCACGGCCTCATGGCGGAGGTTGACGCGGGCCATGCCGTCGAGCTCCTGGTTGGCGTTGTCCACGTAGTCGACCTTGTCCACAAACCACGCGTTGCCATAGGCGTAGGGGTTCTGGATGGGCACGGTCTGGTTGTTTTGCAGGCCCACGATGAAGTATTTCGTGTTGAGCATGTTGATGACCGGGAAGATGGAGTCGCCGTTGACCTTCGTCATGTCGCCACCCGCGGAGGCCACCGACGGCATGAGCTTCTGCATCTCGGGGCTGATGTAGGCGTCGATGAGCTCCTGGTAACGGCGCAACTTGGCGGGGTGATAACCGCCGATGCTCTTGTGATAGTAGGACGTGTTGTTTTCGTTGAACGTGTTGCCGGCCAGGTTGAGCACGCGGTAGTCGAGGCCCTTGTCCTTGAGTATCATCTCGTCAGTGGCCGTCTTCTGCTGTGGCGTGTCGCGCACGCTCTTCTCCACGAACATGTCATCGTTGAGGTAACGCTTGTCCACTTGCCACATGTCAATGAGGCAGAGCAGGGCGACGCAACCCACGAGGAACTGGGCGTTGAGCTTCTTGAACCTGTAGAGCAACAGCAATACCAGGCCGATGAGCACGATCACAAATGAGCGGAGCGCGTCGGCTGACAGGATATACTTGCGCACGCCGACCAAATTGTCCTTGAGACCATTGATGAATTGCGCGGCCTCGGCGCTCTGCTGAGAGATTTGGTTGAACTGCAACAGCTCATTGTTGGAGATGAACTGTGAGAAGAACAGGCCCGGGGCCAGCCAGAAAAGCAAGGCCACGCCACCCGTCAAGGCAAAGCTGACATAGACCCAACGGGCCTTCTTGGCAAGGGTGTCAGGCTCGTCGATGATGCGCTTCAAGGCCAACATGGCCAACAAGGGTATGGTGAACTCGGCGATGACGAGGATGGACGCCACCGTGCGGAACTTGGCGTACATCGGCACATGGTCGATGAAGAAATTGGTGAAGCCCATGAAGTTGTGGCCCCACGACAAGAGTATGGACAGGATCGTGGCCGCGAGCAAGGCCCACTTCATGGGGCCTTTCACGATGAACAGACCCAACACGAAGAGCATCAGCACGAAAGCGCCCACGTAGACGGGGCCGCTCGTCATCGGCTGGTTGCCCCAATACTGCCCCAGGCTCTGGTAAGCCTGCATGTAGTTGGGATCGGCTTTCTCCATGGCCTTGCTGTTGGCGGCCATGGGGACGCTGGCGCCACCTTTCACGTTGGGCACGAGCAACGTCCATGTCTCGCTGCGCCCATAGCTCCATTGCGTGATGTAGTCACGGTCGAGGCCGCTGTCCGTCTGGTTGGCGGTGTTCTTCTTCACCAGCTCGCTCTTGCCGCGCATGCTCTCCTTGGAGTATTCCCAGGTGTGATAGAGGTTCGACAGGTTGATGCAGATGCCGATGGCGGCAGCCGCGACGGCCACGCCGGTGGCTTTCCAGAAACGTGCCATCTGGTGGTTGCGGATGGCATCGACCAGCCAAGCGATGACCATGAAGAGAATGGCGAAAAGATAATAATAGGTCATCTGCACGTGGTTGGCCTTCACCTCAAACGCCGTGAAGAGAGCCGTGATGATGAATCCCCACAAGTATTTGCCCCGGTAGGCCAGCACCAGTCCGCCTATCATCGGCGGCAGGTAGGCCAAGGCCATCACCTTCCAGATGTGTCCGGCAGCAATGATGATGAGAAAATAACTGGAGAACGCCCACACGATGGAGCCCAATGCCGCCAGGTGCTGTCGGAAGTCGAAAGCGCGGAGCAGGATGTAGAAGCCCAGAAGATAGGCGAACAGGTACCACACGTTGTCGGGTAACCACAGATGGTAGAGATTCATGGCCTTGTCCAGCAGGTCGGTGCTGTGGTAGGAGGGCGACGACTGGTAAGTGGGCATGCCGCTGAAGGCGGAATTCGACCAGCGAGTGCGTTCGCCAGTGCGTTGGTAATACTCGCTGGCCTCCTCACCGAGTCCACGTCCGGCGGAGTGGTCGTCTTGGTAGAGAATGCGCCCGTCAAGGTCGGCTGGCGCAAAGTAGACCAAAGAAATGATTGCGAAAAGCACGACTGCCAGGATGTCGGGCAGGCATTTCTTCAATGTTTTCATATGATGGCTATAAACGTTTATGTATTCTTTGCGCAAAGGTAAGTATTTTTTTGCTGAAAGGTTTGAATTTATTAGCAAAAAGGAAAGGCAGCCATCATTTTTTTTGTAACTTTGCGTCAATATATCATAGATTGTGTTGAAAAAGATTGGAATTATCGTTGCGATGGACAAGGAGTTCGCGCAACTTAGGACTTTGCTTGACGATTGCCGCACGGAACGTCGCCATCACAAGGACTTTGTAATCGGAACCATGGAAGGCGCCGAGATTATCCTGCAGCAGTGTGGCATCGGAAAGGTCAACTCGGCCATAGGGGCCGTGGAGATGATCGACTGCTATGCACCGGACCTCATCATGTCGACAGGCGTGGCTGGCGGAGCCGACGTGTCGCTCAATCCGCTCGATGTGGTTGTCGCCACGGAGTGCGCCTACCATGACGCCTATTGTGGTGAGGAAGTGGAGCGCGGGCAAATCATGGGCCTTCCGCCACGGTTCGCCTCTCCCAAGGACTTGGTGGACAAGGCGCTGGCGCTCGACGGCGCGGTGGAGGGCACGAAGGTGCGCAGCGGATTGACGGTCAGCGGTGAGTGGTTTGTCGACTCACGCGAGAAGATGCGGCAGATATTGGCCGACTTCCCCGATGCCATGGCCGTCGACATGGAGAGTTGCTCTATCGCCCAGACCTGCCACATCTACAACACGCCCTTCATCTCTTTCCGCATCATCAGCGATGTGCCGCTCAAGGACAACAAAGGTGCGCAGTATTTCGACTTCTGGAACCGCATGGCCGAAGGTAGTTTTGAAATCACGCGCCACTATCTTCAGACGTTGCTGGCTTGACCTTTTCCGGTGGCGGGGGCTGAGGTGTGGCACCATCCAGCCCTCGATACCTCACGTTCCTGGATGAACTAACGTAAACAAATGACTAATATAACATTATGAACAAGATACCCTCTTTCACAATCAATCACGAGAAACTGCTGCGCGGCATCTATGTCAGCCGCAAGGACCAGGTGGGCAACGAAGTTGTGACCACATTCGACATTCGCATGAAGGAGCCCAACCGCGAGCCGGTGCTCCACAACGGTGCCATCCACACGATGGAGCATCTCGCGGCCACATTTCTCAGGAATGACCCCGAGTGGAAGGACCGCGTGATATATTGGGGACCCATGGGCTGCCTGACAGGCAACTATTTGCTGCTCCGCGGCGACCTGGAATCGCGTGACATCGTCGACCTGATGCGCCGCACATTCCGCTTTGTAGCCGATTACGAGGGCGACATTCCCGGTGCCGCTCCGCGGGATTGCGGCAATTGGTTGCTTCACGACCTGCCCATGGCGCGTTGGGAGGCGCGTAAGTTCCTCGAGGAGGTGCTGATGAACATTGGCGAGGAAAATCTCGTCTATCCGCAGTGAAGATGTAGCGGCAAGATGCGCTTGGGCATCTCTACCGATATAAACGACTGTTTTACAGAACGAACTAAGGACTTCAATAAATTTGTAACCACAATTAATCTTGGACCGATGAAAAAAATAATGACCCTTGCCGCAGGATGCCTTATGACGCTTGCGGCACACGCAGACGGCAACTATGCCTATCTGACATTTACCAACCATAACCAAGTGGAACAGTCGTTCCAGGCTGATGGGCTGACCATCACGTTTGCGGACGGCAAGGCCTTGGTCTCGCAGAATGGCCAAAAGGTGAGCCTCTCGTTGGCCGACCTTGAGAAAATGTATTTCTCGGCAGAGCCCGCTGGCGTGCTGGAGGTGCGGGCAAAAGACAACGAAACGCTGACCGTTTTCAACCTTGCCGGGCAGCGGGTGGGAACCTTCAAGAGCAAGGAGGACATGGAAAACCGTTTGAAAAAAGGCCTCTACATCGTGAAAACAACGGCTAAAACTTATAAAATTGAAGTGAAATGAATATCCTGAATACTTCTGTCGCTTGCGGCAAGACGTTTTGCAAGCGAGCCGCAACGCTGTTGCTGTGCTTCGCTCCGCTGTCGCAGGTCGTGTCCGCGCAGACCTTGAATGTCAAGGTGGGTGAAATCACGTATGCCCATTCGGCGGCGCAGGTCGGGCAGATGCTGTTCGGCAATGGCACCACCCTGACCGTCCAGGGGAAGGCATACACGCTGGCCGACGTGACCAGCGTCACGGTGGACAACAGCCATGTGGCCGACAACACTGTCGCCGTCAACTACAACGGCTCTTCGGCTCAGGTCACCGTGGCAGGCAACTTGGCCCGACACTTGACCGTCACGGCCGTTGGCGCTGACGTGAGCGTTGTCGCGGACTCCACCTTCACGGACGAAATCAACTATACGCTGACAGGAACGAGCGCTGACGGCTCATTCTATATGGACGGCGAAGGCAAGGCTTCGTTCACGCTTGACAATCTTTCGCTGGCCAGTGCCAAGGGCGGTGCCATCACGATTGACGACGGCAAGAAAATCAATGTCAACATTGTTGGCGCCAATGTCCTGTCGGACGCTGTGGCGGGTTCGCAGAAAGCTTGTTTCTATGTCAATGGACATGTGGACCTGGCGGGTAGCGGAACGCTTGCCATCACGGGCAACTGCCGCCATGGCTACTATTCAGATGAGTATACGCGCTTCGAGAGTGGCCGGGTGACAGTGACGGGCGCGAAAGGAGACGGCTTCCATGTCAACGAGTATTTCCAGATGAATGGCGGCACGCTCACCATCTTCTCAGAGGGCGACGGCATTGATGTGGGCGCCAAGAAGAAGGGTGGCGACAACAATGGCCAACTCATCCTGAGTGACGGCGAGCTGTCAGTCACCGCCACGGGAGACGGTTCCAAGGCGTTGAAAGCCGACAGCGCCATCACCATGACGGGCGGGACGGTCAGCGCCTCGACAACAGGCTCCGCCTATTTTGACGCTGCGGCAAATGACATCGCGGGCGTGGCAACGCTGAAGACGGCAGGCTTGTTCGTCATGAAGGGTGGCAACCTCACCTTGAACGCTGGGGGAGCGGGCTCGAAAGGCATCAACGCCGACCAAGGAGTCATGATTGATGGCGGTGAGTTGACGGTTGTGGCGACAGGCGCGCTTTATCAATATGGAACCCTCGACACCAAGCCCCATGCGGTGAAGACGGATGGTGACATCACCGTCCAGGGCGGAAAGGTGTTCGTGGCAGCCTCTTCTGATGGGCGCTCGCTGAGCACCGACTATGCGCTTCTCGTCAATGGTGGCACACTGATGGCCATAGGCGGAAAGAAATGTGAGCCTACCGGTGGCACGCAAGGCTACAAGACATACAAGGCACAAGTCATCAAGGCGGGAACAACAGCCTCTTACAATGGCGTGACTTTTGACATCCCGTCCAATTACAGCAACGGCAAAGCGCAAGTGCTGGTGTCAAGACCAGGCTTGTGAGAAAACAGATGAAAGCAATAGGGCAACCTTCCTTCACGGGAAGGTTGCCCTGTTGTTTTTGCGTGTCGAAGTATTATACCAAACTTTTTGTTGATGATTGTTTTCGTTTCCAACATTTTTATTAACTTTGCCCCCAATATAAGTTACAATCATGGTTTACACAATTGAAAAGATAACCACACTCATTGGTGCGCGCCGCTTTGGCAATGAGAATGCCAAGGTTGGCTTTTTGTTAACCGACAGCCGTTCTCTTTGCTTCCCTGAGGAGACCTTGTTCTTCGCCTTGAAGTCGGGTCGCAACGATGGACACAATTATATCCCCGAACTTTATCGTCGTGGTGTCAGGAACTTTGTCGTGTGCGAGGTGCCCGACGACTATGAGAAGACCTATCCGAAGGCCAACTTCCTCAAGGTGGTTGACACGCTTGAGGCCCTGCAGCGGCTTGCCGAGCGTCATCGTGATGAGTTCAACATACCCGTGGTGGGCATCACGGGATCCAATGGCAAGACCATGGTCAAGGAATGGCTTTACCAGATATTGTCAGCCGACATGAATGTCACGCGCAGTCCGCGCAGCTACAACTCGCAGATAGGTGTCCCCCTGTCGGTGTGGCTGATGAATGAGCAGACGCAGGTGGGCGTGTTCGAGGCGGGCATCAGCCAGCCGGGCGAGATGCTTGCCCTGCGCGACATCATCCAGCCTACGATAGCTGTGCTCACCAACTTGGGTGCCGCACACCAGGAGAATTTCCAGTCGATGGAAGAGAA
>DAIOEQ010000040.1:0-12827 GCA_036746215.1 Prevotella sp. | reverse complement strand
CGTGGCGCTCATCAACAGATGGGCGCCACGCTGTGGCTTTTTGCTTAGTCAGCCGATTTCCGAGAAGCGGTCTGGCATAACTTGTCATTGGGTCATGTCCTGTCGTTTCAAGACTTCGGAAGGGACAACACCGAATTCCTTTCTAAAACACTTGCGGAAATAGCCGGGGCTATTGAAGCCCGTCAACGAGGCCACCTCATTGACATTATACCGACCAGACTTCAGATACGCCATGCCACGTTTCAATTTGATTTTCCTCACATACTCATTGGCTCCAATCCCTGTAAGAGACTTCACCTTGCGATAGAATGTGGAATGGCTCATCGCCATCCTATCGGTAAAGAAAGACATGTCCATATCCGCCACGCCTAAGTTCTCTTCTATGAGCTGATCCAATTTTTCAAGAAACTCTCGGTCAAGCGGAGAAAGAGCGGGCAATTCGTTGCTTACGGTCTCAGAGTGCTCGTCTTCTTCCTTAGGAGGATGAACATCTGGGAGGACAGTATGCTCCAAGACGAACGCCGCCATCCGACGTCTCCCCTCAAGAATGTTTCTCACCCTACTCCTCAAAAGTCTCGAACTAAAGGGTTTGGTCAAATAAGAGTCTGCTCCGCTGTCATAACCTTTTTCCTGGTCGTCAGGACTTGTCTTGGCCGTCAACAGAATCACAGGGATATGACATGTCCGAATGTCATTTTTAAGCAACCGGGTCATTTCCACACCATCCATCTCGGGCATCATCACATCACTCACAATCAGGTCGGGGCTCAGCCTCAACGCTACGTCAAGCCCCTCCTTTCCTTGTCGGGCCACCACCGTCTGATACTCTCCGCTCAATGACTCAACAATGTATTGTCTCACTTCCTCATTGTCCTCAACCACAAGAATCACCTTATCGTCATTCTTGCCATCAGCCAGGCCTGCCTGCACATCCTCGGAAGGCAACTCCTCAACATTTTCACTCACTTCTCGCTGCGCTTCGGGATAGGTATTGTCCAACGAGAGAGCGAAGCTGAAGGTAGAACCTTTCCCTTCCTCACTGACGACAGACAGCTTGGCGTGATGTAGCGTCGCAAGTGATTTCACGAGCGCCAGGCCAATCCCAGTGCCAGGAGCCTGCCCGGTGCCACCAACCTGGTAATAACGGTCAAAGACATGCGACAAGGCCTCACGCCTAATTCCGCGCCCCGTGTCACGCACACTCACAATTGCCTCTTGCTTTTCACATCGCAACTCCAGCACGACACTACCAGCGAGTGTGTACTTCAAGGCATTTGACATAAAATTATCAACCACCGTTGTTATCACGTCAGAATCAAAATAAGCGTAGATTGGCGATATAGGCACGTTCACTTCCACAACAAGATTTTCATTTCGGTTCAAGTCACGATACCTAACCCCGAGACTACTTATCAAGGCCGCCAGGTCACCATACGCAACCGACAACTTGCGATGGTCTGTCTCTACCTTCTGGAACTCCAGTATACCATTGACCAACTTCAGCAACCTTATCGCGCAAGCATGGATATGAGACACTTTCCCCAACAACGCTTTAGACAACTGGCCATCGCTCATCATGTCCTCCAATGGACCGATAATAAGGGTCAAGGGTGTTCGCAACTCATGCGTGATGTTGCTAAAGAATCGCATGCGCTCATCAGCCAATGCCTGCCTTTGTATGCCTTGCCACCGTTCCTTTTCCAGTGAAGCGTTAAGAAGTAGCCGTTGCCGATAGGAATAAAAGACGTAAACCACAATGGCCAACAACAACAATCCATAGGCCGTCTTCGCCCACCACGTTAGCCACAAAGGCGGTGACACGACGAGAGCGAGTTCAGCCTCAGAGGCCCTTTCCCATCCCTGTCCGCGCAACTTGGCCCGCACACTAAAAGTGTAGTTTCCTGGGGCCAAGTTACGGAAGGTGACAAAATTCTCATCATCCGTACCATACCATTTGTCATCCAGTCCTTCCATGCGGTATTCATATTCCACCTCACCCTTTTGAGAGTAGTCGGCCACCGCAAAAGAAATCATCACGCTATTCTCATCATGGCGTAGGCGTACCGTCCCTCGCTCGTCAGAAGCCACGAGCACCCTACCATCGGCTTCATGCCGCCCTGTCAGTCGTTCGCAGTCTATGATTCTCAAGGGGGAAACACGTCCCTCCTTCGCGAAAGAAGAAGGTCTGAACTCACAAATGCCACCAGGCGAACCGAAGAGCAGCATTCCGTCAGGCATGTTCACTACCGACTTTACCACAAAGTTTCCCATAGGCAGGCCACTGCTGAACCCGAAGTTGGAAAAACGCTTGCTTCTCCTGTCAAAACGCGATACGCCTGTGTTTAGGCTCATCCATATGTTTCCATCTGTTCCCTCTTCGATAGCACTGATGAAATTGTCAGTGAGCCCTTGCCGCGTATTATATACCAGCAAGGCGTTCGGTTGGTTAGCATTAGGAACGCACACCAATCCCTTGTGTGTCGCAATCCACATCATCCCGTCAGCCGTCCTGATGATTTGATTCACGGAACTTGTCGGCAGACCTCTCAGGAACGTCACGTCATGTCGGTTCTTCGACAGGACCGCAACACCTTTTACCATTGTCCCTATCCACAATCGTCCTTGCCCGTCCTCACAGAAGCTATTTGGGAAAGCGTTGTAGCCAATCCGCCGATTCAATTCACTCTCCTGTCTCACCCGTCCATTCACAGACGTGTAGACCCCTTTCTCCGTTCCCATCCAGACTGTACCGTCATGCCCCGTAAACAGCGCTATGACATCCATCCCACGTGTTTGTGGGATAGAAGACATTTGTCCTGTCGCCGGATTATACTTCAACGCGCCATTGTCGCTGGTTCCCATCCACACATTACCCTCATGGTCCTCACAGAAACAATAGACCACCGCGGCAGAATTGTCGATGTATGGGGATATGTCCAACAACTTACAAAGTTTGCCATCCTTCAAAACGGTCACCCAATTGTCTTGACTGATCCAGAGCCTTCCTTGGCTATCACGAAACAGTCCCGACACACCAGTCAGTGGCTTTCCCATGAGCGTGAGCAATCCGAAGGCTCGTTGGCGATGCGGCAAGAAGTCTACGCCCAAAGCGTAGTTGCCCACCCACAGGTTACCAAAGGCATCTTCCATGACACTCCGCGCGTGGTTTGACGACAATCGTCCGTTCTCCTTTGTCAACTTGCCAAACGCGACCTTGTCATAGGGATAGGTGAAATGGTTCAGGTCAAGCGTGTTGACCCCACCGATATCCGAAGCGACCAGCAACACATGTTCCGCCGTTTCACTCACTTGGTATATGTTGTCACCCGCCAGACTTGCCGCATTGTCCCGTTCGTGCCGGAAAGTTACAAACTGATTTTTCACAGGTTCAAACAAGGCCAGTCCACCATTGGTGCCAATCCACACGTGTCCCTTGTGGTCCACAAACACGCTTCGCACATTGTTTCCCGGCAAGGACCATTGGCGCCCACTCTGCTGCACATATCGCGTGGCCTTATGCGTTCGGAGGTCATAGACGATCAGGCCTTCCATGCGAAGCCCGATGTATAGGTGTCCTTTCCCGTCATCGGCCACCGACCTGACACCATCGCGTATCGTTGGCAAGGCTGCGCGCGGCACTTTCCACGTCTTTCCCGTCACGGGGTCCATGTGATGTATGTCACCCGCGTAATGGGCCAGCCACAATCCGCCGTCCGAGGCCTGTCCCACCGCAGCGATGTCATTAAGCGTCTTGCCGTCGGCCATGGGATGGGAGAAACGCTGGGTGGCGCAATGAAACACATCCAGCGACCCGTTCTTCCCATAAGCCCACACCGTGTTGCTCTTGGCATGGTAGCACACCCCCACCAGCTCATCACAGCGCAGGGCCGAGTTGGCCGTCTTGAACGAAGTGACCCTTCCGCCAGCCACACGGTTCAGGCCCGACTCAGTGGCCACCCATAAAAAGCCTTGTCCGTCAAGGGCCATGCCAACCACGAGTCCATTCGACAGGCCATCACGTAAGCTAAAGGTTTTCCCCAGGGATCGTGGGACGGCCCTCGTGACCACTACTGACGACAAGAAACAAGACATCAGCAGTAAGATAATCATCCATTTATTGGGTTGGCGTAGGTACTTCACGGTATAATTAGTTTTCTATTCAGTGCAAAATTATTAAAATTATGCCTCAAAAGAAAACAAAACCTGCTGTTTTGGACGTTTTTGATATTCATACTGAACGTTTTGGACGTTTTTGATATTCATGGGGATGACCGCTTTTTATCCGCAGAATGACGAATAAATACCCTTCATTGACTGGAAAATTGTGTTGCGTCTGCGGCAGAATACCTAATTTTGCAACCAATAATCTACAAGTGCGCGCAGGGCGTCACCAGTATGCGGCCAGAAGTGCTCGAACCTTGAAACGCATGAAACAACAAACCACATATCCTTTTCAAATGAAAACAAGCAGATTGAAAAAGGTCTGCCTGGCCACCGTCGTCGCACTGACGACGGCAGGCCTACAGGCAGCCGCCCAGACTGCGCCATCGGACTATGAGGCGACCGACATGACAAGCCATATCGTGAACCCCAATTTCGACGACGGTGCCAAGGGGTGGACCAACACCACTGGCGCGCAGGCAAAAATCAGCACCGCTGAGAAGAAAAACGGAAGCATCACCATCGCCGCCAACCAAAACCACTGGCAACTATGGTCAGGCTCAGCCATCAAAGGACGCGCCTACCAAGCCGTCGGCAACCTTCCCGAAGGGCGCTATGTGGTGTCGGCGGATGTGGTCAACTCCGCTTTCACAGGCACGCTCTCACTCTTCGCCAACGACAGCAAGACCGCCATCGCCTCCAACAACGGAAGTCGCTACTCGGTATCGTGCCTGGTCATCGACGGCACGTTGACCTTCGGGCTGGAGTGTGCCACAGGTGGTGCCACCATCGACTTCGACACGTTCACCCTCGAATACCACGGACAAGACGCTGACGCCATGCGCGAAGTGCTTGCCACACGACTGGCAAAGGCCAAGGACGCGCTGGCCAACGCGCCCAAGGAGGCCGACACGGAGCCCTTGCGACAAGCCATCGCCCAAGCCGAGAGCCTTTCGGCCACGGCTTCTGCCGATGAGGTGTCAACGGCCATCAAGGCCATCAACAAGGCCTTGGACAATTATCAAGCCAGCCTCGACAACTTGGCGCAACGCGCTGAGCGGCTCACGCTTTTCGAGGCGGCCGTCAGCGGCGCCAAGACTGAGCGGCAAGCCGATGACTATCCTGGAGCGGCGGCTTTCGACAAGGCCATTGCCGAAGCCGAGCTTTTCTACGCCAAGCTGAAAGACGACAACACACTTCCTTCCGACTCGGCGCGCGATGCGCTCAATGCCGCACGCGAGAACTACTACAACTCGCAGTTCAGCGTGGCCCCCTCTCCTCTACAGGTTTCAGGGGTTGACCTCACGCTCAATGGCTCTGAGAAATATGTGCTTCGCGTGGACGGGAAGCCTTATTATGGCACGGAAATACAAGTGCGCCCCGACAAGATGCGCGGCACGCTCGGCTGGAGCGAGGACGAGATTGAGGCGGCCTTCAAGCGCGCGGCCGACGACGGGTTCAACACGCTCAGCGTGCCCGTGTTCTGGCGCGAGGTGGAGCCCGAGAAGAACCACTTCGACTGGCGCATCCTCGACCGTTACATGGATTGGTGCCACAAGTATGGCATGAAGATGGAGTTGCTGTGGTTCTCATGGAGCAGCGGCGGACGCGTGCAGTGGCTGTGGAACTACAACGGCAAGCAGGTGCTTCGCACGCCCGACTATGTGTGCTCGGCCGACGGCAAGTCTGACTTCAACATGCTCCGCACCGAATGGGAATACTCGCTCGACTGGCGCGACACCAACCTGCGCGACCGCGAGACGCACGTGCTGGGCCGCGTCATGGAGCATGTGGCCCTGTGGGACGCCAACAATGGGGCTGACCACACGGTCATCGGCGTGCAACTGGGCAACGAGGCGCGCGCCCACGGCGGCAACTCGGCCACAGCCACCGAGATTATCGACTATTACCACCACGTGGGTGCGGCGGTGAAGGACTCCAAGTATGTGACCTGGACGCGTCTCAACTGTGTGTCGCATGAGACCAACGGGCGCGCCACAGCCAACGAGACCAAGCGCAACAACGGCGGAACGAATATCGACTTCGTGGGCATCGATGTCTACGGCACCAGCGCGGGGAGTGTCATCGGCAATCTCAACAACCAGTTGGCGGTCAACGGCAAAAACTTCCGCATGATCATGGAAATCGACGCCAAGGACGCCAACTCGCCCGTCTACCAGATGGCTGCGCTGGCTGGCAACAAGGCATTCGACTATTACAACCTCGGCCCCATGGACGGCAATGGCCTCTACGACAGCAACAACAACCAGTTGGTGGAGCGGTCGCACATCTCGCTCACGCGACAGCGCAACAAGATCCTGAACCTCGCCAACCAGGACATCGCCACACACAAGCACGGCGCCGGCCTATATGTCTACAACTACGCCGGCAACTCCACCAACAAGGAGACGGGCATCAAGGGCATCGCCTTCACGCCCAACACCACCAAGACACAGGCCATCGCCGTGGTGCACGCCGACAACCAGATAGCGTTGCTCTCCACGATGCGTGGCGTGTTCACCTTGCCCGCGGAGCTCAACGCCACCTCAGCCGAGGCTGGCCATTTCGACAAAGACAACAACTGGGTGAAGGAGGGTGACGTGACCATCACCGACGGACAAGTGGAGATGCCCATGACCTCATGCGTGCTGGTGCGCCTCAACGGCGACCCTTCGCCCGACGGCATAGCAAACGCCAATACCGGGCACACCCGCAAGCTGACGGCGCTCTACAACATGAGCGGGCAGCGCATGGACAGCAACGCCAAGGGACTGGCCATCGCCAAATATGACGACGGGACCTGCGAGAAACGAGTTTGCAAATAAGACAAGAAAGCATTTTCATCTCATCAAATAACTAAAAACTATGAAGAAAAAGAGGTTACTACTTCTGACGCTTGCCCTATGGGGCATGACCACGATGGTCGGCGCGCAAACCGATGTGACCAAGTATTTTCTCACGAACTACAGTTTCGACGAGAACTTCGACTACACGGCGGGCCAGACCACTGCGGTGAAACAGGAAATCAAGATCATCAACGGCTGGACGCAGGTGTTCACCCACGACTTCACCATCTCCGGCGTGTATGAGTTTGGCTTCGCCGGAACCTTCAACACGGCCACGGTGCCCGCCGTCGGCTACGACGGCGAGGCCGGTGGCGGACTGGCCCTGTCGTCGGGATGGGACGCAGAGTTTCCTTACACCCAGGAGCTGACGCTTCCCGCAGGCACCTACACCATCAACGTGCCCACCTACAACGGATGCGACAAGACGGCCGCCACATCCATGCTCGCGTGGATACCGTCGAGCGGGACGACCGTCAACTCGACCACGGCCAGCTACAAGGCCAACGACTGGACACTGGACCAGATCACCTTCAAGCTGACCAAGACCACCACCGGCAAACTGCGCATCGGCATGAAGGCGGCGGGCGGCGGCAGCGCAAACTCGGCAAAGATTGTCATAGACTACGTGCAAATCATGGGCAGCGACATGAGTGTCGACAAGAGCACCCTGGCCGCTGACATCACCAAGGCCAACAAGGCATACGGTGATGGCTCGGGCGTTGACGCGGCATCGCTGAAGGCCGCCATCGACGCCGCGCAAGCAGTGTATGACGACGAGACGGCCAGCCTTGAGACGGTGCTCAACACCCAGTATGACCTTGAGAAGGCCATAGAGGCCTATCTCCTGCAGAACGCCTCCGAGGACAATCCCATCGACTACACGAAGTATGTCCTTAATCCCTCGTTCGAGACCGGCAACTTCACCAGCTGGAGCAACACGAACTTCCAGGCGCAAAGCAACTCGGCATTCACCAAGAAGTCGGGCAAATATTACGTTGAGAAATGGGTGAGCAAGGGCAATCCCGTGGGTAACGCCACCGTCAAGCAGACGCTGAAGAACTTGCCGAACGGCAAGTACAAGATGGTGGTAGCGGCACAAAACTACGACGAAAAGACACCTGCCAACGTTTGCACAGGCGCCTACATCTTCGCCGGCGACCAAAAGGTCGAGGTGACCAAGCCCGCCGACTACACCCTCACCTTCACCAACATTGCCGGCGAGGTGCAGATAGGCTATGCGGCAGAGAACGCCACGGGCAACTGGATCGCGGCCGACAACTTCCGCCTCTACCTGATTGGCCATGTCGACGGCCAAGCCATCCTGGGCGAGCTGGCTCGTCTCATCGAGAAGGGAGACAGCCTGCTCACGACACAGGTGATGTCGGCTGAGGCGAGCGGTGCCCTTGCCCCCGCCGTCGCCGAGGCGAAGAAGATTACCGACGCAAGCAAGACTGAAGACATCCAGAAGGCCACGCTCACCCTCACCGAAGCCATCAAGAAGGCCGAAGCCAGCATCGCCAGATTCCAAGTCCTCGCCGACCGCATAGAGACCGCGCAGGCACTGGTCGGCAACTACATGAGCAGCAATGTCTCCGAGGCGTTGCAGCAGGCCATCGCGACAGGAAAAGGCACAAACGGGACGAACACGAACGCTGAGATAGAGAAAGCCATCAGCACACTGGAGACCGTGACGCAGACGGCGAAGACCGACATCGCCTCTTACGCCTCGCTGGCCACGGAGCTGACCGCGGCCAACGCCCTCTATGACGCGAGCAAGCAAGGTGCCGCGGAACTCAAGGCGGCCATCGAGCAGGCGCAAGCCCTCTATGACGCCCACGAGGCCGCAGCCACCGAAACGGACCTGGCGACCAAGCAACTGAAACGCGCCGAACTGGCTTTCAACCTGGCCAACTCGACGGAGGGTACCGGCGCGGCCCCGAAGGTCACAAAGACCTACTCTTACGTGGCGACAGGCGCCACTGAGGCCTTGATGCGCGCCATGTTCTACGGCTCTGACCTGATAGAGCGAGGCGTTTGCTGGAGCACGGAGCACAACCCCACCGTGCTCGACGAGCGCACCACCAACTATTACAACGTGAACGGAGCTCTCTTCCACATCACGCAGTTGCAGCCCGCAACTGTCTACTATCTCCGTCCCTACGCCATCAACAAGACCTACGAGGTGGCCTACGGCGACGAGGTGAAGATTGTCACCCACCCCTACGGCAACTGCACATGGAGCTGGAACGACGGCGCCCCGACCGAGGCTGCCAACACCCGTTGCCGCAACGCCATCAAGCAGACCATCGACTACTTCAACGAGTGGACGGGCATCAAGGGCTTCAAGCTCAGCGGCAGGTATGGCAGCGGCACGCCGACTGCCGACTGCGGCTACGGCGGCAGCATGCGCATCGGCCCCAACGCCGGCAACCAGGCCATCGGAACTGTCATCCACGAGACCGGACATGGCGTGGGCGTTGGAACCCACTATCGCTGGTACTCTTGCAGTGACACGCGCGCCAACACCACCCACGGCAAATGGCTCGGGCGTGAGGCCACGAGGATGATCCAATTCCTCGAGAACAAGGAGGGCGACGCCGAGTGCTACATGACAGGCGACGGCACGCACGGATGGGCCCACAGCGGCACCTACGACTGGTTTGTCAACGGCGCCGACAAGGACAAGCACACGGCCATCCAGTACATCGGCGGCTGCTGCCTGCTCTACTCGCTCTTCATCGACGGCCTGTGCCCGACGACAGCCTACCCCAACGGCTTGCCAGGTTACACCTACAACTACGACGCGGAGAAGAAATACTATCTCATGAGCAAGAACAAAAACCGCGGACTGGGCGACGGACTGCTCTTCCAGCGCACCGAGACGAACGTGGCATGGAAGCCCATGCTGACCTCCACTGAGGAAATCAGCGATTCCGCAGCATGGTATCTTGACTATCTTCCCGAGACGGGCTACTACACTTTCCGCAACGCGAGCACAGGCAAATACATGACTCACGCCACCACCAACTCGACCATCACGCTGAAGGACGCCACCACCGCCTCAAGCACCGAGTATTTCCAACTGATGCCCGACCGCACGGATGTCACCATCGGAAGCGGAGAGGACGCCCTCACCACGCACGGATACTGGTTCACCTGGAACATAAACGGCAACAAGTCGATGGAAGCGAACGCCTTCATTTCCAGCAACGGATATGGCACGGTTCTCCAGAACACGTTCAACTTCTCCGACAACGCCACCGCCCAGCAGTGGATCATCATCTCCGAGGATGAGCTTGCGGCTTACCGGAAGGCCGCCGTGTCGACAGGCATCAGCGTGATTGAGGCTGACGACTCCAACGCCCATGGCACGGCCACCGTCACAGCCATCTACTCTGCCGACGGCAGACGCCTCACCAAGACGCAACCCGGACTGAACATCATCCGCTACAGCGATGGCACGACCCGCAAGGTCATGGTCAAGTGATGTCGTTTGACTGACACCATCCCTACACACAAAAAGACATCCGCAATGCTGGCAATCGGCATTGCGGATGTCTTTTTGTGTATGAGTGGATGGGAGACCGGCGTCACGCAGTGCCTCTCATCTTCGCACCGAACTCCTTGGAAACATAGTTGTAGAGGCTCTTGCAGCAGTCGGCCGAGAACTCCATGGCGCAGCCCACCACGTGGTTCCACTGCTCTGGAGTGAGCCCCTCATTGAGCGTGTCGCGCGTGATGCCATACTTCAGCAGGCCATAGATGAAGCCCGCGTTGAAGTTGTCGCCCGCGCCGATGGTGCTCACCGTGTCGGTCTGCGGCACGGGATAGCTGAGCTTCAGCCCGTTGTCGGCCCTCACCTCCACGGGATGGCCACCCTGGGTGTAGATGAACTTCTTGCAATAGAACGACACCTCAGCCGAATAGACCTTGTCGGGGTCCTGCATCTTGTAGAGCACGTCGAAGTCCTCACGGCTACCGCGCACAATGTCGGCATACTCGAGATTCTCCAGGTAGTTGGGCGTAATCTTCATCACCTCGTCACGATGGGAGGAACGGTAGTTCACGTCATAGTAGATGATGGCCCCATGCGCCTTGGCGTAGTCGAGCAACCCCACGATCTGTGGACGGATGACGGGGTTGACGGCATAGAAGGAGCTGAAGATGACGATATCGTCGGGCTGGATGTCGGGATAGACAAAGTCGAGCTGGTCATGGGGATGGTCCTTGTAGAAGATATACTCGGCGTCGTTGCGCTCATTGAGAAACGCCAACGAGATGGGCGACTTCGAGTCGGGGAACACGTTGACGTGGTCGGCGTTGACGCCGTTCTCCCTGAGGAAGCTGATGACATGTTCGCCCACCCGGTCGTGGCCGGCCTCGCCGATGAATGTGCTGTCCACACCGCAGCGTCCCAACGAGACGAGCGCGTTGAAAGCGGAACCACCGGGATAAGCGCCGATGGGCTGCTCGTTCTTGAAGATGATGTCGAGAACGGTCTCTCCTATTCCTATTACTTTTCGCATAGTCTTTATGTACGTTTATCTGTGTCCTACGCCCGCGCCCCGCTTGGGGGCAAGAAGGGCGACTGGACAATCCGTGTGCAAATTTCCGCATTTTCAAGCACATTTCAAAGTAAAATTGGGTATTTTTGCAAGTGAAATGAAATATAACACTTGCACACTCAGCAATGGCCTCCGCGTCATCCACCTGCCGTCGGCCTCGCCCGTGGTCTACTGCGGCTTCCAGGTGGGGGCCGGCTCGCGCCACGAGGAGCCTGGCGACGAGGGCCTGGCCCACTTCTGCGAGCACGTGACCTTCAAGGGCACGGCGCGGCGCAGCGCCTGGAGCGTCCTCAACTGCCTCGAGCAGGTGGGCGGCAGCCTCAACGCCTACACCAACAAGGAAGACACCTGCTACTACGCCTCCATCCTCAAGCCCCACATGACGCGCGCCGTGAGCCTGCTCACCGACATCGTGTTCGGGGCGACCTATCCGCAGGCGGAGATCGACAAGGAGGTGGAGGTCATCTGCGACGAGATAGAGAGTTACAACGACTCTCCGGCGGAACTGATCTACGACGAATTTGAGAACCTTCTGTTCGCCCGTCATCCCTTGGGGCACAACATCCTCGGGTCGGCTGACCACGTGCGCGCCTTCACCACCGCCGACGCCCTGCGCTTCACGCGCCAGCACTACCGCCCCGACAATGCGGTGTTCTTCGCCTATGGCGACATCTCGTTTGCCGGATTGGTGCGCGATCTCAACCGAGCCATGGAGAAAATCGATATGGGTGCAGCGGAACGTAACTTGCTACCAAAATCCACCATTTTGCCCAGCGCGTCATCAGAAGAAGCACCCGTTTACAAGCAAGTTGAGACCACTTCGTCCACCTGGGGACACGTCGTCGTAAGCGACCGCGACACCCATCAGGCCCACGTGGTGGTGGGCAGCCATTGCTACGACCCACGGCGCATGAGCCTCTACCTGCTCAACAACATCCTGGGCGGACCGGGCATGAACGCGCGCCTCAACGTGGCCCTGCGCGAAAGAAACGGGCTGGTCTACACCGTGGAGAGCAGCATGGTGAGCTACAGCGACACGGGCGTGTGGTGCACCTATTTCGGTTGCGACCACGACGACGTGCGGCGCTGCCTGCGCCTTGTCCACCGCGAGCTCGACCGTTACTGCCAGGCGCCCATGAGCGAAAGCCAGCTCCGCGCCGCCAAGCGCCAACTGACGGGACAGATCGGGGTGGCCTGCGACAACCGAGAGAACTTCGCCCTCGACTTCGGACGCGAGTTCCTGCACTACTCAATG
>DAIOEQ010000039.1:9438-12905 GCA_036746215.1 Prevotella sp. | reverse complement strand
GTGCGTGCCCCGAGGCTGCCGCCCACGAGCAATACGGTCTTCTTGTTGGGGTCCAGGCCAAAGCTCTTGCGCGCTTCTTCCTTGCTCATCTCGTTGTTGAGTACGTTTTGCCTGACAGGATTGCCTGTCTTGACAATCTTTTCAGCTGGGAAGAAACGTTCCATGCCGTCGTAGGCCACGCAAATCTTGGTGGCTTTTTTGGCCAATATCTTGTTGGTGACGCCGGCATAACTGTTCTGCTCTTGGATGAGGCATGGTATGCCCTTCTTGGCGCATACGTTCAGTGTCGGTCCGCTGGCGTACCCACCCACGCCGACAGCTGCCATGGGCTTGAATTGGCGGACGATTTTCTTGGCGATATGCTGACTTTTCCAAATCTTGAACAGGACAGCTATGTTTTTCAGCAGGTGTTTGCGGTCAAAGCCGCATATGGGCAGTCCCTTGATTTCGTAGCCTGCCGCAGGCACCCGTTGCATCTCCATGCGGCCGAGCGCTCCCACAAACAGTATCTTGGCTTCAGGGTGCTTAGCCTTGATGGCGTTTGCGATGGAGATGGCCGGGAAGATATGTCCGCCTGTTCCACCTCCGCTGATGATGATTCTTAACTCCTTGTCCATAATCACTTATTTTTGCAAAAGTAATCAATTTTTCCCACTTTTGATCATTTTCCTTCCTTTTTTCTTGCTTGCTCTTTTTCTCTGTTTGCCATGCCTTTCGGTTGGGCTTTCTTGAGCTATGCGACCGCTGTGGCCATGTTGCCTTTGGTGACCTTATCGTCCTTGTTCTTTTTGGCTGTGCGGCTTATGCTGAGTATGATGCCGATGTACACGCTGTTGACCAGGGTCGACGTGCCTCCCTTGCTGACCAGGGGCAACGGCTGTCCTGTGACGGGCACCAAACCGACGGCCACACACATGTTGAACAAGGCTTGCACGACCAGCAACAGGGCCAGTCCCATGGCGAGGAACGCGGGGAAGTTGTTCTCGCAGCGGTTTGCGATTCGTCCTGTCCTGAAGAGCAGGATGATGTAGAGCATGGCCACGAAGAACGCCCCCTCTATGCCCGTCTCCTCGATGATGATGGCGTAGATGAAGTCGGAGAAAGCCTGCGCGAGAAAGTCGCGTTGCACCGAGTTGCCCGGTCCCTTTCCGATGACGTTGCTGGTGGCTATGGCGATTTTGGCGTGCGCCTCTTGCGCGCCCTTGTCAAGGTCCACCTTCTCTGGCGGCACATCCTTCGAGTTGAGAAACTTGTCGATGCGCGATTTCCATGTGTCAAGACGGTGCAAGACCCCTTTGTGTCCTTGTGCGGTTTCCGTGCTTACCGTCTGTCCGTTGGCCATGCGCTGTTCGGTCAGGTTCTTGGGTGCATCTTCCTTTCCTGTGTCCTCGCCCACAAACATGACGAGCGAGACGACAAGGGCAATCGACGCCACCACGATCAGCACCAGCCGCCCGATTTGCCGTCCGGGCACGCGCCCGATGATCATCATGAAGAAGATCACCGTGCAGAGCAGTGCCGCCGTCGACAAGTTCTCCGCGCCGATGAGGGCGAGAAAGGGTAGGGCTATCAGGAGAATGTACTTCAAGGCCTTGCGGTCGGCTCCGTTGTCGGTCTGCATGGCGCTCAGTATCTGTGCGGTCATGAGCACCAGTGCGCCCTTGGCCAGCTCCGACGGTTGAAACTGTATGCCGAGTATGGGTATCCAGCGGCTGGCGCCGTTGGTGGATTGTCCCGCTATGAGCACCCAGATGAGCAGTATGCCCGTGAGGGCCAGCAAGACGGGCGTCACAATCTTGAAGTATTTGCAGCTGATGTTGAGCGTGATGACCATCAGGCCAAACCCGAAGATGATGATGCCGATATGCTTGATGAAGGGCGCCAGGTAGTTGCCTCCCTTGTAGGTCAGCTCCGAGGAGGCCGAGAAGACCTCCACGATGCTGATGATGCAAAGGAAGAAGTAGACCATCCAGATGACCTTGTCACCTTTGAATATGTTGGATATCTTTTTGTTCATTTCCTTGTTGGAACTGCGTGGCGGCCTTGTTGCCGCCCCTTGGCTATAAGCTTCTTACGAGTGCCTTGAACTGCTCGCCGCGGTCCTCCATGTTCTTGAAGAGGTCGAAGCTGGCGCAACAGGGCGACAACAGCACGGTGTCACCGGTCTGGGCCAGGTCATAGCAAGCCTGCACGCAGTCCTTCATGCTGTGTGTGTCGCGGACGGTGATGCCCATGCCGTCGAAGAAATTGTGCAGTTTGGTGTTGTCAGCCCCGAGATACACCAGGGCCCTGCACTTTTGCTTCACCAGGTCCTTGATCTCATTGTAGTCGTTGCCCTTGTCTTTGCCTCCGAGGATGAGCACCACGGGTGTCTTCATGCTTTCCAGGGCATACCAGCAGGCGTCAACGTTGGTGGCTTTAGAGTCGTTGACATAGTGCACGCCGCGCACGTCGCACACTTTCTCCAGGCGGTGTTCCACGCCGGGGAAGTCGCTGAGGCTTTTCCGGATGATTTCTTTCTTGATACCGGTGATGTTGGATGCCAGGCCGGCCGCCAGCGAGTTGTAGATGTTGTGCTTGCCGGTGAGCGACAGCTCCTCCTGCTCCATGTTGAACGGCGTGGGGAACTCCAGCTTGTACTGCCCTTCCTCAATGTAGGCGATGGAACCGTCTTCCTTCAGTTCTGAGAAGGGGCAAGCCACGGCCTTGATGTCATATTTCTTCAGTTCTTCCTTGATGACGGGGTCGTCATTCCAGTAGATGAAACTGTCCTCCGCGGTCTGGTTCTGCGTGATGCGCATCTTGGCGGCGGCATAGTTCTCAAACTTGTAGTCGTAGCGGTCGAGGTGGTCGGGCGTGATGTTGAGCAAGATGGCGATGTTGGCGCGGAAGTCATACATGTTGTCGAGCTGGAAAGAGCTCAACTCGATGATGTAATACTCGTGCGGGTCTTCGGCCACCTGCAACGCCAGGCTTCGTCCGATGTTGCCGGCGAGGCCTGCGTCATAGCCTGCCGCCTTGAAGATGTGGTAGATGAGCGACGTCGTTGTGGTCTTGCCGTTCGATCCCGTGATGCAGATCATCTTCGAGTGGGTGTAGCGTCCGGCAAACTCTATCTCGCTGATGATGTGTGTGCCTTGCGCCATGAGCTTTTGTATCATGGGCGCCTCCTTGGGAATGCCCGGGCTCTTGATGATCTCGTCGGCGTTGAGTATCAGCTCCTCGGTGTGGTGCCCTTCCTCCCAGGCGATGTGGTGGTCGTCGAGCACCTTCTTGTATTTGTCGTTGATTTTCGACATGTCAGACACAAACACGTCGAAACCTTTCTGCTTGGCCAGCACGGCGGCTCCTGCGCCGCTTTCGCCAGCTCCCAAAACTACGATTCTTTTCATGTCTTTCTTTTTAACGATGGTTGTTTTGCGGGGATACGGCCTGTACTCTTGTGGTTTGTTGGCCGTCCCCAGTCT
>DAIOEQ010000039.1:2410-9428 GCA_036746215.1 Prevotella sp. | reverse complement strand
CGGCCTGTCGCCGGGTCCCTCATGTCGCCTCACCTGATCTTCAGTGTGATGATGGTCAGTGCGGCGAGGATGATGGTGATGATCCAGAAGCGGATGGTAATCTTCGACTCATGCTTGGCCGAGTGAGGCGACTTGATGAGATACTTGCAGTCGGGGTCGAGCTGCTCGTCGGTCACGCGGAAGTTGTCGTGGATAGGCGTGCGCTTGAAGATGCGCTGCTTCACGCCCTTGCGCTTGCCGAGCTTGTAGTACCACACCTGGCAGATGACGCTGAGACTCTCCACGAAGAACACGCCGCAGAGGATGGGCAACATCAGTTCCTTGTGGATGATGATGGCTCCCACGCCGATGATGCCTCCGATGGTGAGCGAGCCGGTGTCGCCCATGAACACCTGCGCTGGGTAGGCGTTGTACCACAGGAAGCCGATGAGGGCTCCCACGAAGGCGCACATGAACACCACCAACTCTTGCGAGCCCGGTATGTACATGATGTTGAGGTAGGCGGCAAACTCCATGTGCGAGCTCACATAGGCCAGTATGCCGAGCGCCACGCCGATGATGGCCGAGTTGCCGGCGCACATGCCGTCCATGCCGTCGTTGAGGTTGGCTCCGTTGCTGACCGCCGTCACGACGAAGATGGTCATGATGACAAACAGCACCCAGCCGGCCGCCGACTTGTACTTGCCGCAGAACGACATGATTTGTGAGTAGTCGAGGTTGTGCCCCTTGACAAACGGGATGGTGGTCTTGAGCGATTTCTCAGCCTCCGCGCTGTGGCTGACCACCATCTCCTGTCCGTTCTGCCGTTCTGCCGTGAGGTTCTCGTTCATCTTTACGTCGGGCGACGCCCAAAGCACCAGGCCGACGATGAGGCCGATGGAGACCTGCCCGACAATCTTGTATTTGCCCTTCAGGCCTTCCTTGTTGCGCCGGAAAATCTTGATGAAATCGTCCATGCCTCCCAGAAATCCCAGCCACACGGTGGTGATGATCATGAGGATGAGGTAGATGTTCCTCAGTCGTCCGAGCAGCAGCACGGGGATGAGGATGGAGACGATGATGATGATGCCGCCCATCGACGGCACCCCGATTTTCTTCACGCCAAACGGGTCGACGCTGGCGTCACGCTGTGTCTCGGTGATCTGCTTGCTCTTGAGATACTTGATGAACTTCTCGCCAAACCACGTGGAGATGACCAGCGACAGGATGAGCGCCAACAGCGCGCGGAAGGAGATGTAGCCCCACATGCCCGAGCCGCTGATGCCAAACTGTTCCAAGAACCGGAAAAGATAGTATAACATGGGTTATTGTTTTTTGTCTGTTAGTGGTGTGGCGCCCTGTGCGCGCCACAGCCGTTTATCACCTGTTGACCGTCGGTCCTTATGCGTTGAAAATCTCATGGAGCACCTCCTTGTCGTCGAAGTGATGCTTGACGCCCTTGATCTCCTGGTAATTTTCGTGGCCCTTGCCGGCCACCAGCACCACGTCGTCTTTCTGGGCCATCATGCAAGCGGTCTTGATGGCCTCCTTGCGGTCTACGATGGTCAGCACCTTCTTCATCTGTTCCTTGGTGAGGCCGGCCACCATGTCGTCGATGATGGCCTGCGGCTCCTCGAAGCGGGGGTTGTCGCTGGTGATGATCACCTTGTCCGACTGTTTCACGGCCTCTTGCGCCATGAGCGGGCGCTTGCCGTGGTCACGGTTGCCGCCGGCACCGCAGACGGTGATGACATGGCCCTTGCCGCTGAGCACCTCATGGATGGACGACAGCACGTTGGCCAGGGCGTCGGGCGTGTGGGCGTAGTCGACGATGGCTGTGTAGCCGTCGGGCGACGGCACGGGCTCCAGGCGGCCGCTGACGCTGTGCAGCGTGGAGAGCACCACGAGGATGTCCTCAGGCTCCTTGCCCAGCATGCGGGCCGCGCCGTAGACGGCCAGCAGGTTGCTCACGTTGAACTTGCCGATGAACTGCACGCCGACCTCGTGGCCGTCGATGTCCAGGTACATGCCCGCGAAGTGCATCTCGATGATGCGTGCGCGGAAGTCGGCCAGCTGCCGGATGGAGTAGGTCTTCACGGTGGCCTTGGTGTTCTGCACCATCACCATGCCGTTCTTGTCGTCGGCGTTGGTGATGGCGAACGCCGTCTTCGGCAGTCCGTCGAAAAACGCCTTCTTGGCGTTGCGGTAGTTTTCGAATGTCTTGTGGTAGTCGAGGTGGTCGCGTGTGAGGTTGGTGAAGATGCCTCCGGCAAACTTCAGGCCGCTGATGCGCTTCTGCGCGATGGCGTGGCTGGAGCACTCCATGAAGGCATATTCGCATCCCGCCTGCACCATGCGGCCGAGCAGCTCGTTGAGCTCGATGGGGTCGGGGGTGGTGTGGTCGGCGGGGATGGCCTCGTCCTCGATGTAGTTGCACACGGTCGACAGCAGTCCGCACTTGTGGCCCATCTTGCGGAACATGTTATATAATAAGGTGGCGATGGTGGTCTTGCCGTTTGTTCCTGTCACGCCGACCAGCGTCAGGTGGTGTGAGGGGTCGCCATAGAACAGGGTGGCCACCTTGCCGGCAGCCTCCTCCGAGTCGGCCACCTGCACGTAGGTCACGCCTTTGGCTTTCTCCTCGGGCATGTCCTGGCAGACCACAGCCGATGCCCCGAGCTCTATGGCTTTGGGGATGAACTGGTGTCCGTCGACCTGTGTGCCCTTCATGGCGATGAACAGGTGTCCCGGTTTCACTTTCCTTGAGTCGATGTCTACTCCCGTGATGTTCACGTCCATGTCGCCGACCATGGCCAGCGGCTTGGTGCTCTTCAACAGTTCTTGCAGTTTCATACGTATTCTCTGTTATTGTTATTCCAGTTTGAGTGTGCACGTCTCCTTGCCCTTGATGTAGTGTCCGGGCTCCAGGCTCTGCTCGACGACCTTTCCGCGCCCCTTCACGACGCACCGGACGCCTCGGCTCTCGATGAGGTAGACGGCGTCGCGCGCGCCCATCCCCATCACGTTGGGTATGTGCTTGCGTCCCATGACGGGCTCTTTCTGCAGCACGACGCCGTTGCTCTTGCGCAGGGCGTCGCCCCATATGAGGGCTGTCTGTGTGGCCGGCGTGGCGTAGTTGGCCGTCGTGTGGATGCCGAGCAGCGACAGCACGCGTTGCGCGGAGAAGATGTTGCCGTTCTTCACGTCGGGTATCGGGTGTGACGCAGAGTCGCGGGCGTCGCTGATGTCATACCTGACATACTTGGCCATGATGCCCTCGGCGATGTCCTTGAACACCTCGCCGCTCATCCAGCCGTAGGCGGGCATGCCCTGTTTCTGTATGCAGACGATGCAGCTGTAGTAGGGCTTGTCTTTCTCGCCAAACCATCCGGCAAACGATAGCAGGTGGTTGGGCACGCCCTTGTAGGAGCCGTTCTTGGCGATCATGGCCGTTCCGGTCTTGCCGCACACCCAGAAGTTGGGGCTGTTGGCCTTCTTGCCCGTGCCGTTGATGACGACGCGGTGCAGGAGGTCCTGCAGGATCTTGATGGTCTTCTCCGAGGCGATGTGCTCGCGCCCCTTCACCACGGCGGGCGGATAGGTCGTCAGCGTGTCGCCGTTCTTGACCGTTGCCTTCACGAAGCGCGGTTGCATCATGCGGCCGTTGTTGGCGATGGCGTTGTAGAAGGTGAGCGTGTAGATGGGCGGTATGAGCGTCTCATAGCCGATGCTCATCCACAGCAGGGCCGTCTTGCTCCAGTTTTTCCATTGCCCGTTGGGGTATTTCTGCGGCATGCGTATCCAGGGCTTGGCGTGTCCCTCGATGGGGATGCTGATATGTGGGTCGTTGATGCCAGTGCGCCAGATGCCCCTGACAAACTTCTCCGGGTCGTTGTGGTAGAACTTGTCGACCATGTAGCTGATGCCGATGTTGGAGCTGAGCTCCATGGCCTGCCCCAGCGAGATGGTGCCGTAGCCGCCCGACCGCCAGTGGCTGTCCTTCATGTCGCGCCCGTAGACGTGCCAGATGCCGTTGCCTGTGGGGATGGTGAACGACGTGTCGCACACGCCATCCTCCAGCGCGGTCATCACCGAGGCGGTCTTGAAGACCGAGCCTGGCTCCACGAGGTCGGTCACGGCATGGTTCTGTATCTCGCGATACTTGCCGTCGACACACTTCTCCAGGTTGACGATGGCTTTCACGTCGCCCGTCTTGACGTCCATGACGATGGCCACGCCAAACTCGGCGTTGATCTCCTGGAGCTTCTTGAGCACGGCGCGCTCGGCCAGGTCTTGCATGCTCACGTTGATGGTGGTCATGATGTCGGCGCCCTCCACGGGCTCGCGCTCGATGATGTCCATGTATTTGCTGAGCACCTTGCGGCGGTTTTTCAGGCCGTCGGTGCCGCGCAGCAGCGAGTCGTAGGAAAACTCCAGGCCGCAGCGCGGCGTGCGTCCCATGTCTTTCTCGCTGTACATCATGCCGATGGTGCGCGCGGCCATGTTGCCGTAGGGCCTGGTGCGCGACTGCAGCTCCTGGGGCACGAAGCCGCTTTGGAATTTCTTCATGCAGAACACGGGCAGCTCCTTCACCTCCGAATAGGTGTTGTAGTTGACGCGCTTGGGCCATATCGGATAGTAGCGCTTGCCCTCGCGGCGCCCCTTCTCCAGGTGGGCCTTGAAGGCGTTGGCGGTCATCGAGGGAAAGATCTCGTGCAGTCCGGTGCAGATGCTGTCGAGCTTGGCCTCCCACAGCGAGTCGTTGCCCGCCTTGTGCAGTTGGCCGAAGTCCATGTAGAGCTTAAACTCCGGGAGCGACGAGGCCAGCAGCTGCCCGTCGTCGCTGAGGATGTTGCCGCGCTGCGAGGGCACGGGCACGCTGTCGCGCGTCTCACGCTTGGCCACCTGCTCCCAGTAGGAGCGCTTGGCCGTCATGATGTAGCCCGCCTTGACGAGGATGCCCAGGGCGACCAGTGACAGCACCATGCAGATGAGGCTGTAGCGTGGCATGACCTTTTTGTAGTTGAACTTGCTCATGACGGGTTATTGACCATTGGGTATTTCTATAAAATAAGGAGGTTGGCTGGCTATCTTCAGCACGCTGTCCTTGTTGTTTTTCAGCATGTCGAGCACGTTGCTCTCGCGGCTGACTTCGGTGAGCTCGCTTTGGCTGCTGAGCGCCTTGTACTTGGCCTCGGTCAGTTGTTGGTGGAGCTTGTCTATCTCGATGATGTCTTGCTGGCAGCTGTATCGGTTAGAGACGTAGATGACCATGAAGAACACGATGAGCAGGATGAGCCACACCTGCCGGCGGATGATGGCCGCGTTGAGGATGTCGCCGCCGAGAATCTTGCGCAGCGAGAACTTGATCGACTGTGGCGACTCGTCCTCGGTGGCCGTTTCCTCGATGACTTCCTGCAGGGTCAGCTCCTCCAGGGGCTTGCGCTCTGCCGGTTTCTTGTCTTCTTCCTTTATGTTCGGATTACTGTCTGTCATTTCTTCTCGGCTATTCTGAGTTTGGCGCTTCGGCTGCGCGGGTTGCTTTGCTGCTCCTCGTCGGTGGGCGTGACCACCTTCGGGGTGACCATGCGATAGGGGCTCTCGACGCGCCCGAAGAAGTCTTGCTCCACCTTGCCGTCGGGCCGTCCGGTCTTCATGACGTTTTTCACGATGCGGTCTTCGAGCGAGTGGTAGGTGATGACGCTGAGGCGTCCGCCAGGCGCCAGCAGGTCGGTGGCGGCTGTGAGCATCTCGCGCAGGGCGTCCATCTCGTGGTTGACCTCGATGCGCAGCGCCTGGAAGAGGCGCGCCAGGTCTTTCTTCTCGCGGTCACGCCTGAAGAGGGGCTCCACGGCCTCCATCAGGTCGTGGGTGGTGGCGATGGGCTTCTGCTGGCGGGCCTTGGCCAGGGTGGCGGCGATGCGGCGCGAGGTGCGCAGCTCACCGTAGATGTAGAAGACGTCGGCCAGGCGCGTCTCGTCATACTCGTTGACGATGTCGGCGGCGGTCTTGCCGGCCCGTTTGTTCATGCGCATGTCAAGTGGCGCGTCGAAGCGGAAGGAGAAGCCGCGGCTCTCGTCGTCGAAGTGATGGCTCGACACGCCGAGGTCGCCCAGCAGTCCGTCGATGTGGTCCACGCCATGGTAGCGCATCCAGTTTTTCAGGTAGCGGAAGTTGGACCTGACAAAGGTGAACACCGGTCGCTCCTGCGCCTCGGTCGCCCCCGTCGCCTCGTCGCCGAAAAGGCTCTTGACATTGCCCTCGGCGTCGGCGTCCTGGTCGAATCCGAACAGGCGCCCGCCCTTGCCCAGGCGCGACAGGATCTCGCGCGAGTGGCCGCCGCCGCCAAAGGTGACGTCCACGTAGGTGCCGTCGGGCTTGATGTTGAGCCCGTCGACGCTGGCTTTCAGCAGCACGGGCACATGATATGTTTCAGCAGTCTTGACCATGGCTTGTCTCTATTCGTTGGTTGTTGTCGCCTGCGCGTTGCCGCCGTGGGCGGGGGCCATCATCTGTTCCAGGGCTTGCCCGAACTCCTCGGTGCCCATGAAGGGGGCGTCGCCCGTCTCGTTGGCCCACACCTCTATGGTGTCGCCCATACCCACGAAGCGTATGGCCTGCTTGATGCCGGCCGCCTCGAGGAAGGCTTTCGGGATGAGGATGCGGCCGCTGGCGTCGACGGCCAGGCTGGTCACGCCGCTCACAAAGCTGCGGAAGACCATCTGCTGGCGGCGGTCCCAGCGTGACAGGCGCGAGCGCATCTCGTCCATCTCGCGGTTCCATACCGTCTCGGGATAGATCACGAGGCACTTCTCGAAGATGTCTTGGCGCAACACAAGGCTCTCCTCGCCCGATGCCATGAGCACCTTGCGAAAAGCCGAGGGAAGGAAGGCCCGTCCCTTCGTGTCTGTTCGTGCCTCGATGTTGCCTAAAAATCGCATGCGTTCTAATTTATATAAATCAGGCTTCAAAGTTACACAAATTTCCCCACTTTCCCCCACTTCTCTCCACAAAAAATGTTTTTTCTCGTGATTTCTTG
>DAIOEQ010000039.1:508-2400 GCA_036746215.1 Prevotella sp. | reverse complement strand
CGTCGAGGTGTTGTCTATGGCCTTCTTGAGGTGGAAAACAAGTTGACAAAAAGCTTGCTGAGAATCGCGCGAAATCATTCGGGCTCTTCTTGGCTTCCAAATGTGCCTGTTTTGGGGCGTTTTTCGCAAGAGGTTGATAGATAGGCGCATACGAATTTTTAAAGCGGAATTGTGCGGGCGAGGACTTGATGCTTGCCTTAAAAAAGGCTTCAAGAGCCCCTTTTTCGCCCGTTTTATCGGGCGATTTGGCATGTTTCGCAGGATGACAGGTATCCGATTGAGGCTCGTTAGGTGAGAGGACGAGGGTCGATAGCTGCCCTATCGACCCTTCATCCGATAGGTATTTAGCCATTAGGGGTGTGCCCGGCGCTCAAGGTGGCTTGCCTGCCGTTCTATTTGGGATGCTCGGGAAGTGCGTGTTTTTTGTCATTCCGATTTACAAAACAGGTGCTTTCTGCAAGTCTTGTCGCGCAAGGTGGCGCATGATGCGTGTAGGCCGTGGTCGGTGGAGAGGGGTGGGGCGCAGAAGGATGGCGGCTCGCCAGTCAGCCTGGAGTGGCAAGCGGACGTGTCATTTCGGTTGCAATTGTGAGGAAATAATGATTTTTTGGGGCAAAAGAGACAGATTTAGAAAAAGAAGTGTTATTTTTGCAACTTGTAAGTAGATTAGCTTGATTAGCGAAAGCATGGAAAAAACCATCGACATTGATAAGATTCTTCGTGGCAAAATGGGCGACAAGGCCAAGTGGGTGCCTCGTTTCCTGGTGAGCTGGCTGAAGCATATCGTGCATGAGGACGAGGTGAACCGCTTCCTGTGGGAAAGTCGGGAGAAGACTGGCACAGAGTGGCTCACAGAGTGTGTGAAGATGAACGTCACCCTGGAGGGCGAGGAGAACCTGCCCGACAAGAACGACGGCAAGCTCTACACCTTTGTGTCCAACCACCCCTTGGGTGGCGAGGACGGTGTGTGCCTGGGCTCCATCATCGGCACCCATTACGACGGGCGCTTCCGCTATTTGGTCAACGACCTCTTGCTTTCGCTTCCGGGACTGCGCCCGGTCAGCATCGGCATCAACAAGACGGGCAAGCAGAGCCGCGACTTCCCACGCATGGTGGAGGCGGGCTTTCAGAGTGACAACCATATGCTCATGTTCCCAGCCGGGCTCAACTCGAGGATGATCGACGGCAAGATTCACGACTTGCCCTGGAAGAAGACATTCATCACCAAGAGTGTGGAGTATCACCGAGACGTGGTGCCCATCTATTTCAGTGGCCGCAATTCCAATCGGTTCTACCGCATTGCCAAGTGGCAAAAGAAATTGGGATTGAAGCTCAACATCGCCATGCTGTTCCTCGTCGACGAGATGTACGAGAACGTGGGAAAGAACTATCGCGTCGTCATCGGGAAACCCATCCCCTGGCAGACGTTTGACAAGAGCCGCACGCCGATGGAATGGGCCAAATTTGTAGAAGATAAGGTTTACGAACAAGCAGGGCCAGCCTCAGAGAGAGGTGAGTAGGCCGATATTAGGTTTAGTATGATGGAAGAAGAGATTTGCCAACCTGTCAGCAAGGAGTTGCTCAAGGCGGAGCTTACGCCAGAGCGCGAACTGCGGACAACCAACAAAAGCCACAACGAGATTTATGTCATCACAGCCAAGAACTCGCCCAACGTGATGCGGGAGATTGGCCGGTTGCGCGAGATTGCCTTTCGCACGGCGGGGGGCGGAACGGGAAAGTCGGTGGACATCGATGAGTTTGACACCATGGACGATGGTTGCCGTCAGCTCATCGTGTGGAACCCCGAGGCCGAGGAAATCATAGGCGGCTACCGCTACCTGCTGGGCTCCGAATGGGAGCTCGACGACAAGGGGCAGCCCAGGCTTGCCACG
>DAIOEQ010000039.1:0-498 GCA_036746215.1 Prevotella sp. | reverse complement strand
GGCCCACATGTTCCATTTTTCCGAGGAGTTCATGCGCGACTATGCACCCTACACCGTGGAGCTCGGCCGCTCGTTTGTATCCGTCGACTATCAGAACGTGCGCAAGAACACCAAGTCGATTTTTGCCCTCGACAACCTTTGGGACGGACTTGGGGCCCTCACGGTCATCAATCCGCGCTGCAAGTACTTCCTCGGAAAGATGACCATGTATCCCTCCTTCAACCGGCGTGGGCGCGACATGATACTCTATTTCCTCCGCAAGCACTTCGGCGACAAGGAAGGACTGGTGACACCGATGGAACCGGTGCTTTTGGAGACTCCCGAGGAGGAGCTTCGTGAGATATTCTGCGAGGATGACTTCCGCAAGGACTACCGCATCCTCAACCGACATGTGCGCCAGTTGGGCTACAACATCCCGCCGCTGGTCAACGCCTACATGAACCTCTCGCCAACAATGAAGTTTTTCGGGACGGCCATCAACCATGAGTTTGGCGAGGT
>DAIOEQ010000038.1:7544-13039 GCA_036746215.1 Prevotella sp. | reverse complement strand
CATGTGATTTGTTACCTAAAGGTGGTAATTTATAGAACCCACCTTAGCCAATAATCTTTTCGTCCAACAATTCCTTGATGAGGCTCTCCACGTCAGCGTCGCTGCTGGTGAGCGTCTTGCTCTCTTTGGCCTGGAACACGATGTTTTGCACGGCCTTCACCTTGGTCGGCGAGCCGGCCAGTCCACACTGCTCATAGTCGGCGCCGCAGTCGGCGATGCTCCACTGTCCGAGCGTGAGGTAGGGGCGTGTGGCGTAGAGGTCTGTCCAGGGCTCGTCGCCCTTGCGCTCCATGGGGCACGTGGCATACTTGTATTTCATGACGCGCTTGGCGTTGCAGGGGCGTGCGGGAGCCGCCGTGCCGTTCACGGTGATGAGCACGGGCAGGGGGGCTACGACGGTCTCCACACCGCCGTCGATGTGGCGGCGTATGGTGGCCTTTCCGTCCTCCACCTTGACGACCTCCTCAGCGTAGGTCACCTGGTTGAGGCCGAGCTTCTGGGCCACCTGCGGTCCCACCTGTGCGGTGTCGCCATCGATGGCCTGTCGTCCGCCGAGCACGAGGTCGACGTGTCCCTGCTCACGGTCGATCTTGGCGATGGCCTGTGAGAGGAAGTAGGATGTGGCCAGCGTGTCGGCGCCGGCGCTCTTGCGGTCGGTCAGCAGGACGCCGTCGTCGGCGCCGCGGTAGAGGCCTTGCCGGATGATCTCTCCGGCCCTGGGAGGTCCCATGGTCAGCATGGTCACCGTGGAACCGGGGTTTTGGTCTTTGATGCGGAGCGCTTGCTCCAGGGCATTCAGGTCTTCGGGATTGAAGATGGCGGGCAGCGCGGCGCGGTTGACGGTGCCTTCGGCTGTCATGGCGTCCTTGCCCACATTTCTTGTGTCGGGTACTTGCTTGGCAAGCACAACAATTTTCAACTTCATATAAAATGATATATAATTGTGATATTTCCGAAATACTGTCGCAAAATTACTAACTTTTTACTTGCCTGCCAAACAAAATGCACAAAAACCGCATTGCTGTGCACAAAACGGGATGTTTGTGCAATATGCCAAAAAGAAGGGGGCATGACCATCGCCTCCGCGACGGTCACACCCCTGCAGTATTCTCATTCACTAAGTTTGCTTGCTCCTATCGGCATGGCGTCTTCGGTCATGTCCCCATTCATGGCTTGGGCCTCACGTTGTCCAAGCTCGCGTAGCTGGCTCCGAGGAGATTGCCTACATACTTGTCGCAGGATGCCTGCTGCAGTTCTTTCAGGGTCTGCCTGACGAGTTGGTAGTCGGCAACGCTGAGCAGGCTTCCGTAGCTGGCGCAGAGGACGACGATCTTGTTGGCGATGGCCGTCTGCAGCGGAAGCTTGTCGCTGGTGGTCCGCCCGAAGCTGCGCCCGAACTGCAAGTCGCGTTTCATCTCGTCGTTTTGCTTGACAAAGAGTGTCCTCAGGTTGCTGAATGCCTGCAGAAACTCGGCGCTGCTCTTGGGCGTCCCTATGAGTTTCGCGTCGTCGAAGTCGGAGACCTTCACTTGCGGGTCCCGGCCGTAGATGTTCAGCGCGTAGCCCTCAGCCTTGTCGCCCGTCTTCTTCCACGCGAGCACATAGGCGTAGCGCTTGGTCTTGTCCTTGGGGTCGCGAAACAGCTGGACGTTGTAGTTGTAGTTGCGCTCATAGTTGATGTCGCGGCTTTTCTTGTTGTCCTCGCCATAGGAGAGAGACACGCTCGTATTTTCCTGCGAGTCGACACCCTCCGCCTTGATAAACGAGGAGTAGGCGAGTGACGTGTTGTCCGTCATGGTCTCGTCAAACTTCTTCACGTTTGACACCAGTGTGGTGAAGCGGTATTCCCGGATGTAGCCCTCCGCGTAACCGTTGTTGATGACAAGGGTTGTCTCCCTGTCTTTGACGAGCTTTTCCGTGAAGCGGGCGAAAGCGTCCTGCATGGCCTGCGCAGACTTTTGCGCCTGGGCTTGCGATGAGAAAAGCGCCAGAACGCAAGCCACAAACAGATTTTTTAAAACACCTTTGTTCATATCATGCAATGTTTAGTTAATAGACATCTTGTTCATCTTCCTCATCGTCCATGGCGCTGGCCAACTGCAACTGGTTGTCGAGCGAGTCCATGGCCTCTTTGAGGAATTGCCGCTGCGCCTGCTCCAACTGTCGCAGCGCCTCATCGGCCTTCTGGTTCGCCAGGGCCATCATGGTCTGCCGCTCAGCGTCGGTCATGGGCGTGGCCGCCAATGGCGCCTCCTCGCACTCAGGCTCCCCCGTGGGTGTCGACAGGCGCAAGGGCTCCTCTTCGGGGGCGGCGTAGGCCAGCAGCACCTTGGGCGGCGCGGGCGTGAAGCGGTGGCGGCGATAGCGCGCGGGCGCCTTCTCCGTCTCCTCCCTCATGGGCAGTGAGTCGGCCTTGACGGCAGGCGTGGCGGGTGAGGCCAGCGTGTCGGCGGGCACTGCGGGACGCGTCATGGCCACGGGCGCGTCAGCCGGTTGGCCTGAGGGCCACACCATGGTGACGGCCAAGGCCAGCGATGCGGCTGCCGCAAGAGCCACATAGAGCCACGGCTTGCGCCGCCGAGTGGCCGCCTGTCGGGGCATGCCCTCATCGAAATAAGCGAACATGAGGCGGTAGGGCTCCAGGTCGCCGGCCACCTGCGGATGGTCCTTGAACCACCGAGCCAATCGGCGCTCCTCCTCTTGCGAGGTATCGCCTTCCATAAACCGGGCGAGCAACGTGCGGATGGTATCGTTGTCGTTTGTCATAGTCGTTTGCCTTTCTTGATCTGTTCCAACAATTGTTTTCTGGCCCGCGAGAGCAGCGTGGCCACGGAGCGCGGCGTGATGCCAACGATGGCGGCTATCTCCTCGGCCTCTTTCCCCTCCACCTGGCGCAAGTGAAGCACCTGGTACTGGGTGGAGGGCAACCGCTTGAGGGCCTCGTCGAGCCACTTGCCATAGTTCTCCTCCTCAAGGCGCCACGACGCCTGCTGGCTGGCCGCCACGTGGCGAGCCTGGTCGAGCCCGACGGTGCGGCGGCGCCTGAGCCTGTCGATGGCCAGGTGTCGGGCCATGGTGGCCACCAGTCCCAGGGCGTGCTCCACCGACGTGACGCGCTCGCGGAGCGCCCACATCTTGAGCAGGGAGTCCTGGGCCACGTCCTCGGCCTCGTCCGACGGGGCGAGATAGCCGTTGGCGTTGCTGAGGGCCAAGACCCGCAACCGTGGCACGATATCGACAAACTCTTGTTCGGTCATCTTTTCTTTTCGCGTTCTATAGTCTAAACGGAGACAGGGGCGTTTTGTCAACGGCTTTAACGTTTGTTATGAATTCCGGACCGCCCCCTCGCTTCCTTTCCTGCCTTCCTGGACATTTCGCGGGCCATCCGCCCAGTCACAAGATGGCCGGGAAACCAAGGCGGCATGGAGCCTCACCTTATAATAAATACGAGGACACCTGACTTTTCACTTGCAAAATCCACGACAAAAGGTCTCTCCAAAATGGCGTTCCGGCCAGCAAGAAGCCTTTCGCCCGCAAAAACGCGAAATTTTGGCGGTGTTGCGCAAAGGCTTGACACGCTGATTGTTACAGAGAAACATTACCGATAGGAAACGCTAACGTCTCACTCGGTTTCTCGATAGATGCCGAATCGCGCCCCGATGGCTAACAGGACGAGGCACGCCAAGGTGTTTGTCGCGTCACGATTAGGCATCCGCCGCGTCACGATTAGGCATCTTTCTTCGGTCGGGAGGTCTCGCGACGCTTCGCGAGTCCTTCTCTTCGCCCGTCTGAAACGGCAAAAACGGCAGGACGCGGCTCCAGATGGCGCGGCGCGGAGAGGACTGATTTTTCAGAACTTTCATGACAATATGTGTCTCGTGTGGCAAGTCTGGGAAGGGTGCGACAGGGACGAGAAGGAAGGCAATCACGCAAAAAAACGCCGCCAAGGCATATTTTTGCCCGTTCTGCCGATGTGATAGTGGGCAAAAAGCATTATCTTTGCATTAACAAACGAAAGGAAAAGACACATGAGACGATTGCTGACAGCCATCACGCTCCTGGCCCTCACGGCCACGGCTGCAATGGCACAAGGATTTGACAACCTGCCAGACCCCATCGAAGATGTGAACAAGGTGGTGGACAACACGCCCGACTCCATCGCCAAGGCCCTGATGTCACGCCCCGCGCCGGGCTCCACGCGCAAGGGCGCGAACCCCGTGCTCTTCCTCGTGGGCAACTCCACCATGCGCAACGGCACCAAGGGCGACGGCGCCAACGGACAGTGGGGGTGGGGCTATTATGCCAGTCAATACTTCAACGGCAACATGATAACCGTGGAGAACCAGGCCCTCGGCGGCATGTCGACCCGCACGTTCTACCGCAAGCTGTGGCCCGACGTGCGCAAGGCGCTGCGCCCCGGCGACTGGGTCATCATCTCCATCGGCCACAACGACAACGGCCCCTTCGACTCGGGGCGGGCCCGCGCGGTCATCCCCGGCACGGGCGACGACTCCATCACGGTGACCATCAAGGAGACGGGCGACCGCGAGACGGTCTACTCCTACGGCGGATACCTGCGCCGCTACATCGCCGAGTGCCGGCAGGCGGGCGCGCACCCCATCCTGATGAGCCTCACGCCGCGCGACGACTATGACCCGGCCACGGGCAAGATTGTGCGCAAGCCACAGACCGGCTGGGCGGCCCTGGTGGCAGCCGAGGAGGGCGTGCCCTTCGTGGACCTCAACGAGATCAGCGGGCACAAGCTCGACACCTACAGCCACTGGAAAGAGAAATACCACTTCCACGGCGACCACATACACACCAGCTACTGGGGCGCCGAGATGAACGCGCGCTCGGCGGCAGAGGGCATCATGGCCAGCCTCAAGCCCCTGCAGGCCATGATGACGGGCGTGGCCCTGCCCGTGTGGCCCGTGGACCGCAAGAAAGGCAAGCCCGTGGTGTGGATCACGGGCGACTCGACGGTGAAAAACAAGGACAGCGAGAAGGACGGCATGTGGGGATGGGGCGCCCTGGCCGCCACGGTGTTTGACACCACGAAGTGCACACCCTACAACGCCGCCATGGCCGGACGCTCCACCCGCTCCTACATCCGCGAGGGGCGGTGGGAGAAAGTCTACAACGCCCTGCAGCCGGGCGACTTCGTGCTCATCGAGTTTGGGCACAACGACATCTGCCCCATCGCCGACAAGAAGGAGCGGGGCGTCATACCCGGTACGGGCGACACCTGCCACGTCTACCGCATGGAGAACGGCGGCCGCTACGAGCTGGTCTACAGCTTCGGCTGGTACCTGAAGAAGATGATCGACGACACGCGGGAGAAGGGCGCCACGCCCATCCTCGTGTCGCTCACCACGCGCAACGAGTGGCCTGGCGGACACGTGGAGCGCCGCAACGACTCCTACGGCAAGTGGTATCGCGAGGTGGTGGCCGACACGGGCTGTGAGTTCGTCGACGCCCACAACCTCATAGCCGAC
>DAIOEQ010000038.1:0-7534 GCA_036746215.1 Prevotella sp. | reverse complement strand
GACTACCTCGACCGCCACTATAAGGGCAAGGAGAGTGCCGCCGAATATTTCAACCACGACCACACCCACACGTCATACAAGGGCGCCAAGAACAACGCCAAGATGATCGCCAAGGGCATCAGGCTCATCAAGAGCCCACTGGCAAAATACCTGAAATAACACACGACTCATGATCGATCGCGCTACTGTAGAGAAAATCAAGGAGGCCGCCAACATCGTCGATGTGGTGTCGGAGTTTGTGACCCTCAGGAGGTCGGGGGCCAACTACAAGGGCTTGTGCCCCTTCCACAACGAGAAGACGCCGTCGTTCTACGTGTCGCCGGCGCGTGGCACCTGCCACTGCTTCGGCTGCGGCAAGGGCGGCAGCCCCGTGACGTTCATCATGGAGCACGAGCAGATGACCTACCCCGAGGCCCTCAGGTGGCTGGCCAACAAGTATCACATCGAGATACACGAGCGCCAGCTGACCGACCACGAGCGCGAGGAGCAGAGCCTCCGCGAGTCGATGTTCATCGTCAACGAGTGGACGGCCCAATACTTCGAGGACCTTCTCCACGCGCCCGAGGGCGCCGGAGACATCGGCATGCAGTACTTCCGGAGCCGCGGCTTCCGCGACGACGTGATACGCAAGTTCAGGCTGGGCTACGACCTGCCCAACCGCTTCAAGCTCGCCGAGGCGGCGCTCGCGCAAGGATACAAGGCCGAGTTTCTCGTCAAGACAGGCATCTGCTACCAGAACGAGCACGGCGAGCTCATCGACCGCTACGCCGGACGCGTCACCTTCCCGTGGATAGGGGTCAATGGCAAGGTGGTGGGCTTCACGGCGCGCGTGCTCGACTCACGCACCAAGGGCGTCAACCAGAAATACGTCAACTCGCCCGACAGCGACCTCTTCCACAAGGACCACGAGCTCTACGGCATCTTCCAGGCCAAGAAGGCCATAGCCCGCGAGGACCGCGTCTACATGGTGGAGGGGCAGGCAGACGTCATCGCCATGCACCAGTGTGGCATCGAGAACACGGTGGCCAACTCGGGCACGGCACTCAGCGTGCACCAGATACACATGCTCCATCGCTTCACCTCCAACATCACGCTCATCTACGACGGCGACGCAGCGGGCATCCACGCGGCGCTCCGAGGCACCGACATGCTGCTCTCCGAGGGCATGAACCTCAACGTGTTGCTGCTGCCGGGCGGACAAGACCCCGACGAGTTCGCGCGGTCGCACACGGCGGCCGACTTCCGGCAGTACATCGATGACCACCAGGTGGACTTCATACAGTTCAAGACCAACCTCATGCTCAAGGACGAGCGCGACCCCAAGAAACGGGCCGACGCCATCAACTCCATCGTGGAGTCGATATCCGTCGTGCCCAACCAAATCTTGCGCGACACCTACATCCACGACTGCTCGCAGCGCATCGGACTCAACGAGAGCACGCTCATCAACCAGATGAACAACTTCATACGCAACCGGCAGACAGGATCGGCGGCGCCCCGACAGGACGGCGCGCCCGTGGGACCGCAACCCGAGCCCAACCGCGGAGCCACGCCGACAGCCACGCCGTCGCCCCTGCAACAGGCGTCGAAGGTCAGCCTGCTCATCGCGCAGCTCGTCATCAGGCATGGCGAGCGCGTCATCATGGACGACGTGGAGGGAGAGGACGGACAGCGATACAGCCTGACCGTGGCGCAATATGTGCTCTACAACCTCTCGGCCGACCACCTGTCGCTGGGCAACAAGTTGCTCGACCAGGTGCTCAGCGAGGCTGCGGAACACAGCGCTGACCCGTCGTTTGTGGCGGAGCCCTACTTCATCAACCACGAGGACATCAACATCAGCAAGTTGGCCACGGACCTGAGCATGGACCGCTACCACCTCTCGCAGCCCAAGACGGAGGGCCCCGACAACGAGGAGGCAAAGCGCCAAGCCCAGCAAAACGAGACGGAGGAGCTGCGCAACAACGCCATACACCTGTTGCTCGACTTCCGGAAAGACTATGTGGAGACACAGCTCAAGGAACTGCAAGAGAAGATGAGAACAGTCGGCAGCGACCGCGAAAAGCTCATGGGACTCATGGAACGCTACCGCGACATGCAGCTCCTGCGCAACAAGCTGGCACGCCAACTGGGAAGCAACATCGTGGCCTGAAGGCGCGCGTAACAACTGACAAACATGGTAGACATAGCGATCATCGTCATCTTGTGGGCCATCATGTACATGGTAGCCTTCGTCTTCCTGCCCGCATGGCGCAAGCGCCACGATGCGGGAAAGGGACTTTATGCGCGGTCGCAAGACGACAACAAGCTCAGCGTGAACTATGCCTTGAAGCACATGAACTGCAAGGTGAAATGGGCGGAGGAGCAGGGCGACCTCGTGGCACGCTACGACTACCAAGGCGGCCACTTCAACATCAGGCTGGAGAAAGACTCACCCTACGTCCGCCTGTCCTACTTCTACTTCTTCGAGGCCGTACCCCACCACCTGGAACTGGTGAGAGAGGTGTGCAACCAGTGCAACCTCAACACGGAGACTTGCCGTGTGGTCTATACGGTCAACGATGAGACGGCGGTCGTCGACACGCACATCGTCTGCTCGCTGATGGTCACCGACAGCACCGTGGTCGAAGTGCTCGAACGTGCCATGGACAACACCTTCAAGTGGCAGAACGTCTTTGTCAGGCGATTCCATGAGCTCTTGCCCGACTATGCGAATGACGGCAGGCAAGACGAGGAGAAAGACACGGCCACAAGGGAGCGAGAGATGTTCCTCTTGCGCGAAATGGAACTGACCCACCAAGAGCCCGACTTCGACGGCCATCTGGGACAAGGCAACGTCTGCCGGCTGGGAAACCTGCTCGCCACGGCCATGGGACTGACCGACATTGTGCCCGCCCACTTCGCCGTCTATGACGACAAGCGACAAACGGCGCTCGACGACACCGATGACATCCTCAACTTCGACATCTCCGGACCGCTCATCGAGGAGGGGGCCTTCCGTGGCGCGTCGGCCTTGGCGCGGCTCGATTTCTATGACCCGAGAGACCCCGTGAAGATGCGGCATCTGACCCTGGACTTCGAACAGGAGGGAAGCACACGCGACACCCTCTACTACCGCATCACACTGTCGCTGGCGCCCGTCGTGCCCAGCCGAAGCGTTGAGGCGAGCGTCAGCGGCGCGCCACAAAGGCAGGTCAGCGTGTTGCTCGGCTACGACCTGACGCCCAGGGAGGAACGCATGCAGAAGTTTCGCTACCTCTGGAAAGAGGCGCAAGCCAAAGCCAAAAACGGACACACGGACGACCTCGGCGAGGAGGAACGGACGCTCGTCGAGATGGACAGTCCCGACGTGGGCATGCTGGTCTACAGGGGTGAGATGCTCTTTGAGCAAAAAAGGTTTTATGAGGCCATCGCTTTGCTTGACCGCCTCTACGGCTTGCTCGCCACACGGAAAGGCGAAAACGCGCCACTGAGAAAGGGCGCGCACGAAAAAATATGCTTCATGCTCGGCGTGTGCTACGGATGCCTGAAGCAATATGAGCGGGCGCTCTACTATCTGCAGCAGACCAAACCCTTCGAAAACCAAGAGGGGACGGAAGCCTACGTCAACTGCCTGGTCAACCAAAGGGACCATCGCGCGCTCAACATCATCGACAGCCTCATCAACTTCTTGCGCGAGGCGACAAGCCGAAACGAAGACGAGGACAATGAGGACAAGCCAAAGGTGCAGGCGACATTCGAACAGGTGGAGCACATCTACAACTTCCTGTTGCGGCGGAAGGCGTACCTGCTCGTGTCCACACAGGACTACGATGAGGCCGAGCGCCTGCTCAAGCGGATGCTCAACAACCCCGTCAACAGCGACTTCGCGCTCAAGGAACTGGCCTACATACAGCGCAACAGAGGCAAGCAAGCCAATGGGTGAGGCCGCAAGCCTAACTCCTTAGGGGAACAGACACCAAACGGAAAGACAAGCAACAACATACAAGAAAACCACACACGCAATGTATTACATCGAAAAACAGTTTGAGATATCGGCCAGCCACCACCTGACACTGTCCTACGAGAGCAAGTGCTCACGGGTGCATGGACACAACTGGCACGTCACCGTCTACTGCAAGGCGCATGAGCTCAACCAGGACGGCATGGTGGAAGACTTCGGACATATCAAGCAACTCATACATGGAAAGCTCGACCACGCCGACCTCAACAGCCTGCTGCCCTTCAACCCGACAGCGGAGAACATCGCACGATGGATAGTCGACCAACTGCCCACTTGCTACAAGGCGAAGGTGCAGGAGAGCGACGACAACATCGCCATCTACGAAAAGGAGGAATGAACAGAAGCCATGAAGACATACCGGGTGAATGACATTTTCTACAGTTTGCAGGGCGAAGGCCACAACACAGGACGCGCGGCAGTCTTCGTGAGGTTCAGCGGCTGCAACTTGAAGTGCTCCTTCTGCGACACGGACTTCTCGTCGTTTGAAGAACTGACGGGGCCCGACATCGTGGAGCGCGTCAAGCCTTTCGAGGCCCGTCTGGCCGTGCTCACGGGCGGAGAGCCCACCTTGCAGGTCACGGCGGAGCTCATCGACTTGTTGCACCAGGCCGGCTTCGAGGTGGCCATGGAGAGCAACGGGACCCACTTGCCGCCCGGCAACCTCGACTGGCTGACCGTGTCGCCCAAGACACAGCCCACGGTCAGGCGGTGCAACGAGCTGAAAGTGCTGTTCGACGAGACGGGAGCGGTGGATGACCATGGCGTGCTGGCCGACTACTATTACCTGCAACCCTGCGACGTGGGGGACGCCACACGCAACGAGACCATCACCCGCCAGTGTGTCGAATACATCAAGCGGCACCCACGATGGCGCCTCTCGCTGCAAACACACAAGTTGATAGGATTTAAATAAGGTGGTTATGTTAGAGTTCCTCCGCGACATCTGGCTGGTCGTCTACGCCCTCATCGTACTTGGCGTGATGGGGCGCATCATCATGGACAACCGCGAACCGGCCAAGACCATGGCGTGGGTGCTCGTGCTTTGGTTCTTGCCCCTGCTGGGCATCGTGCTCTATTTCTTCTTCGGACAAAACACGCGCAAGGAACGGCTCGTCAGCCAGCGCTCGCTCGACCAGCTCACCAAGCGCTCCATGCTCGAGTTTGCGGAGCAGAAAGACCTGCGCCTGCCCGAGGCGCACAGGCCACTGATGCAACTTTTCAACAACCAAAGCATGGCGCTGCCCTTCAAGGACAACGCCGTGGAAATCTACACCAGCGGCTACGAGTTTTTCCCGGCCTTGTTGCGCGCCATCGGCCAAGCCACCGACCACATCCACCTCAACTCCTATATCTTCTGCGACGACCCGCTGGGACGCCTCGTCGCCGACGCGCTCATCGACAAGGCACGTGAGGGCGTGGAGGTGCGGGTCATCTACGACGACGTGGCCTGTTGGCGCGTCGACAACGCATTCTACGAGCGGATGCGCAACGAGGGCATCGAGGTGCACGCGTTCATGCCCGTGAAATTCCCCGCTTTCACGTCGAAGATGAACTACCGCAATCACCGCAAGCTCTGCGTCGTCGACGGGAAGGTGGGCTTCGTGGGCGGCATGAACATCGCACTGCGCTACGTCAAGGGCACCAAGACGCAACCCTGGCGTGACACGCATCTGCGTGTGGAGGGCGGCGCCGTATACGGCATCCAACGAGCTTTCCTCGTCGACTGGTACTTTGTGGACCGCACGTTGGTCAGCGACCGGAAATATTATCCGCCCCTCAACCCCGCCATCAACAACAACTGCCTGGCACAGATTGTCACCAGCAGCCCCATCACACCTTGGCCGGACATCATGCAAGGCTACGTGCGCATCCTGCTTGAGGCCAAGCGATACGTCTACATGGAGAGCCCCTACTTCCTGCCTACCGAGCCCATACTCTTCGCCATTCGCACGGCAGCGCTCGCCGGGGTCGACGTGAGACTCATCATCCCGCGGAAAAGCGACTCGAAAGTCCTGGACTGGTCGACCATCTCCTACGTCATGGAAACGCTCCAGGCAGGCGTGAAGGTCTACCTATACCAAGCCGGGTTCAACCACTCCAAGCTACTTGTCAGCGACGACAGCATAGCGACCGTCGGAAGCACCAACGTCGACTTCCGTAGCTTCGAACACAACTTCGAGTCGAACATCTTCTTTTACGACGAGGGCATGGCGCTCCGGCTGAAGCGCGTCTTCCTGGATGACCAGGCGCAAAGCCGGCCCATCGAGGAGGTGAAACGCGTGGAAAACCGCCCCTTCGCCAAGCGGTTGGGAGAAAGTCTGCTGCGCCTGCTCAGTCCCCTGCTTTAGCGGAAAGGCTTGCGCCGTAGCCTTGCGGCGCAACGCTCACGCGGCCTTCCTGGCATGCTTCGCGGCGATTCATGCCACCGCAAGCCAGCCTCATTGCATATTTTACACAAATTTAATAGTCTATCCTTGTGGTAATTACGGAATTTTTCCTACCTTTGCACACGATAAATCTTGAACCATTTAAAAGGATTAAAAGATGAAAATAGAAAAAATTCATGCTCGCGAGATCCTCGACTCTCGTGGCAACCCGACAGTGGAAGTGGAAGTAACATTGGAGAACGGTGTCATGGGTCGCGCCAGCGTACCCTCTGGCGCTTCTACCGGTGAGAACGAGGCTCTCGAGCTTCGCGACGGTGACAAGAACCGTTTCCTCGGCAAGGGCGTCCTGAAGGCTGTTGCCAACGTCAATGATGTCATCGCTCCTGCCCTGAAGGGTTGGGACGTGTTCGACCAGCGCGGCCTCGATTATAAGATGCTGGAGCTCGACGGCACTCCTACAAAGAGCAAGCTCGGCGCTAACGCCATCCTCGGCGTGTCACTCGCTGCCGCACACACGGCCGCTACCGCCCTGCACATGCCTCTCTACCGCTACATCGGCGGCAGCAACAGCTACACCCTGCCTATCCCCATGATGAACATCATCAACGGTGGCGCTCACTCTTCTGCTCCTATCGCTTTCCAGGAGTTCATGATCCAGCCCCGCTCTGCCAAGAGCGAGAAGGAAGCCATCCGCTGCGGCGCTGAGGTCTTCCACGCACTGGGCAAGCTGCTGAAGAAGCGCGGCCTCTCTACCGCTGTGGGCGACGAGGGCGGCTACGCTCCCGCACTCAACGGCATCGATGACGCTCTCGAGAGCATCTGCCAGGCCGTGAAGGACGCTGGCTACGAGCCGGGCAAGGACGTGACCATCGCCATGGACTGCGCCGCTTCTGAGTTTGCTTCTCTGAAGGACGGCAAGTACTACTACAACTACAAGCAGCTCAACAACGGCATGCCTAAGGATCCCAACGGCAAGGAGCTTGACGACGAGGGCCAGATCGCATTCCTCGAGGAACTCTGCAACAAGTATCCTATCGCATCTATTGAGGACGGCCTCGATGAGAACGACTGGGAAGGCTGGCAGAAGCTCACCGCTAAGCTGGGCGACAAGGTTCAGCTCGTCGGTGACGACCTCTTCGTGACC
>DAIOEQ010000037.1:12214-13048 GCA_036746215.1 Prevotella sp. | reverse complement strand
GTCATCGCTCTGCGATGAATGGCAAAAACTTGGTGTGGAAGCATGGGAATAGGACATGGATAGCGATGCCGTGAAGCGAAATCCGTGAGATTCGCGGGATCCGTGTGCAAAATAAAAAATTCAGTTGGCCGAAGGCCAACGGGGCACGCTCTTTTCTGTTAAAGACAATGGAGACAATGGAGTGTCGTGTTCAAAAAAAACAAATACGCGTCTCAAGGAAAACGACAACCGGAATGTGGTCACGAAAACGAATGAGTCGAATAACAAGCGGAAGGTTTTCCTGCCCTCAAGCGTCTCTTCCCCCGTCAGCCGATGGCGTTGAGGAAGAGGGTGATGATGGCGGTGTTGATGAGGTCCACAAACATCGCGCCGATGATGGGCACGATGAGGAAGGGCTTCACGGAGTAGTGGTACTTGTAGCAGACGGCGCTCATGTTGGCCATGGCGTTGGGCGTGGCGCCCAGTCCGAAGCCGCAGAAGCCGGCCACGAGCACCGCCGCGTCGTAGTCGCGCCCCAGCAGGCGGAACGCCACGAAATAGGTGAAGGCGGCCATCACCACCACTTGCGCCACGAGGATGAGCACGAGGGGCAGGGCCAGCGACTGCAGCTCCCAGAGCTTGAGCGAGATCATGGCCATGCCCAAGAACACCGACAGGCTGATGTTGCCCACGCTGACGATCTTCTCCATCTCCAGGTGCTTGCGCCAGCGCGTGTGCTCCAGGACGTTGCGGGCGACGGCGGCGGTGATGAGCTCGGAGCCGGGCTTCACGCCGAACGGGATCTCAACGCCGGAGCAGACGATGGTAAGAGCAGTCAGGGTGCAGATGACGATG
>DAIOEQ010000037.1:4025-12204 GCA_036746215.1 Prevotella sp. | reverse complement strand
TGTCCCGGTCTTTCGCCACGGTCACGGCGTTCCCCAGGGCCGTGGCGGCGGTGATGAGCGCGCCGAAGTAGGTGGGGAAGGTGATGCCCGTGCGGCTGAGCAACTGGCTGGCCACGGTGCCGAGGGCCATGACGATGAGCAGGGCGTAGGTGGCCGAGGCGTACTGCTGGAACTCATGCTCGTTGGTGCTCATGTGTTGCGCCTGCCCGGCGGGTGTCGACTCCTCGCTCTCGAAGCCCGCCATGCCCGGGTCGAGGGTGTAGTCCTTGGGTTCCATGTGCTCCGACGTGAGCTTCTTGCGGATGAGGCGCTCGGCGATGGGTCCGCCGATCATCGAGCCGGCGATGAGGCCGAAGGTGGCGGCGGCCAGCGACACCGTGGCGGCGCCCTGCAGGCCCATGTGCTCCAGCACACCGCTGAAGCCGCCCGCCGTGCCGTGGCCGCCCGCCATCGAGATGGAGCCGGCGGCCATGCCCACGAGGGGGTTGACGTCCAGCGCGCGCGTGATGGCCAGCGGCAACAGGTCTTGCAGGGTGATGATGACCACCAGCAACACGAGCATCGTGACGAGGGTCTTGCCGCCCTGGCGCAGTACCTTGAGGTTCGACTGGAACCCGACGGAGGTGAAGAAGGCGAGCATGAAGACGTCTTTCAGCGTGCCGTCGAACGTGATCTCGACGTGGGCGATGAGGTAGACGAGGAGCGTGGCGACGGAAAACAGGATGCCGCCGGAGACGGGTGAGGGTATGCAGAACTTCTGCAGCCAACTGACCTTGCGGGTCATGACCATGCCCACGATGAGGGCGAGGGCGCCGACGCCAGCCGACTGAAGCATATCAAGAGTGATGGTTTGTGTCATAAAAAGAACGCTTGGTTGTTGCAAATACACTGCAAAATTACGATTTTCCTTTCAAAAGACCATGCTTTTCAGCGCTTTTCTTTCTTTTTGCCCGCATCTTGGCGGCCGCCTCACCAAGCTGGCGGCCGCACTGTCCCGGCGCGGAGGGCGCGTGGACTTGATGGCAAGGGGTGGCGGAAAAGGAGAGGACACGGGTGGCCGTGTCATGCTTTTTGGTCAAAAAGTGCATCATTCCTTTCGGTCGAAATAGAGCGCGGAATGGTTGTTTTTGCCCCGTCGGGCACACGGAAACGACCGACCGGCGCGACAGGGATGACTGATCGTGGCTCAAGAGATGTCCTTTCGTGGCGCCTCGGCTGACGGATGGGGCCAGGGGACGTGGCCCATCGTGACGCGATTGGGCATTAACGGCAATGAAAATCATGACTTCTGCGGCGGCCTTCAACGGGAATATTTCGCAAAACGCTGAATGATAACGTTTTACAGAAACACCTTATTTTCGCGTATTTGCGGCCAAGAATACGGCTGATGGATTCCGCGGCCCGTTTCCAGAAGCGATTTGTCACAATCTTTCACAGGCGAATGAAACGCAAACAGGATGTTTTTACGAACACGAATAAAGCGAATCGGTGCGCTTACGGTTGTGGGCAGTCATTGCGTGAGCGGTTTATCAGGGTTGATGGCCAGTCGTGTGGGAAGGCGGCGACAGCCGCCATGACAAAGGGTGAGGCACTGGGTCGTGAGCTTGCTCACAAGACCCGGAGCCACACCCTTGGGCATGAGCCCGACAGGGCTTCCCACACGACTGGGGTTCATCCCGGTTTTTGTCTCCCCAGCGACCGTTCTCGTTGGTCAGTGGGGCTGTGACAAATCTCGGGCTATTCGTGTTCGAAAAATCAAATGCGCGTTGACGGGAATGTCACGCCCAACCATGTTTTTCTCATTTTATAAAGACAAAACACCGCCTATCGCCCAGTTTTTTTGTACCTTTGCAGCAAAAGGAAAACAAAACACACTATCAGATGAACATAGAACAAGAGATCAGCTCCGCGGCCCTGGCCGCCGTGAAGGAGCTCTATGGCGTCGACGCGGCGCCGTCGATGGTACAGTTGCAGAAGACCAAGCCGGGCTTCGAGGGCAACCTCACGCTCGTGGTCTTCCCCTTCCTGAAGATGTCGCACAAGAAGCCGCAGGACACCGCCGCCGAGCTCGGCGAGGCCCTCGTGCGCCTGTCGAAGGCCGTGGCCGGCTACAACGCCGTCGGCGGCTTCCTCAACCTCGTCATCGCACCCGAGGCCTGGCAGAACCTGCTCGACACCATCGACGCCGACCCAGCTTACGGCATGAAGAAGGCCGGCGAGGACGCGCCGCTCGTCATGGTCGAGTACTCGTCGCCCAACACCAACAAGCCCCTCCACCTCGGACACGTGCGCAACAACCTCCTCGGATGGAGCCTCGCCAAGATCCTCGAGGCCAACGGCAACAAGGTGGTCAAGACCAACATCGTCAACGACCGTGGCATACACATCATGAAATCGATGCTCGCATGGCTCAAGTGGGGCAACGGATGCACCCCCGAGAGCACCGGCAAGAAGGGCGACCACCTCATCGGCGACTTCTACGTGCTCTTCGACAAGCACTACCGCGAGGAGGTGGCGCAGCTCAAGGCGCAGTACACCGCCGACGGCCTCGACGAGGAGAAGGCCGAGGAGAAGGCCAAGCAGGACGCGCCCCTCATCCAGGAGGCCCACCGCATGCTCGTCAGGTGGGAGCAGGGCGACAAGGAGATACGCGACCTCTGGACGAAGATGAACAACTGGGTCTACGCCGGCTTCGACCAGACCTACAAGGCCCTCGGCGTCAGCTTCGACAAGATCTACTATGAGAGCAACACCTACCTCGAGGGCAAGCGCAAGGTGATGGAAGGCCTGGAGAAGGGCCTCTTCTACAAGCGCGAGGACGGCAGCGTGTGGGCCGACCTCACCGCCGACGGCCTCGACGAGAAGCTCCTCATACGCTCCGACGGCACGTCGGTCTACATGACGCAGGACATCGGCACGGCCGAGATGCGCTTCAACGACTTCCCCATCGACAAGATGATCTACGTCGTCGGCAACGAGCAGAACTACCACTTCCAGGTGCTCTCGCTCCTGCTCGACCGCCTCGGCTTCAAGTGGGGCAAGGACCTCGTCCACTTCTCCTACGGCATGGTCAACCTGCCCAACGGCAAGATGAAGAGCCGCGAGGGAACGGTGGTCGACGCCGACGACCTCATCGCCCAGATGGTCGGCGAGGCGCGACAGACCTCCGACGAGCTCGGCAAGTTCCACGACATGAGCGAGGACGAGAAGCAGGAGGTGGCCCGCATCGTCGGACTGGGCGCGCTGAAGTACTTCATCCTCAAGGTCGACGCGCGCAAGAACATGCTCTTCAACCCTGCCGAGTCCATCGACTTCAACGGCAACACGGGACCCTTCATCCAGTACACCTACGCCCGCATACAGAGCATCAAGCGCAAGGCCCACGAGGCGGCCATCGACACCCTCAAGGCCGACGCCGCCTACGCCCCCAACGCCAAGGAGGTGGAGGTCATCCAGAAGCTCGACGCCTTCAAGGTGGCCGTCAGGGACGCCGGGGAGAACTACAACCCCGCCGGCATCGCCAACTACTGCTATGAGCTGACGAAGCTCTTCAACCAGTTCTACCACGACTACAGCATCCTCTCTGCCGACACCGACGCCGAGAAGGCCTTCCGCCTGAAGCTCGCCGCCAACGTGGGCAAGACGCTGCGCATGGGCCTGCTGGGCATCGAGGTGCCCGAGCGCATGTAAGGCCATGCCACGCGACACGCATCACCAGCCCGGTGGCGCCCCCGCGGTGCCACACGAGGCGGGAGACCCCTCGCGCGAGTGGCTCGAGCGCCGCGCGCGGGAGGACAAGCTCTTCATGACCGACGACGAGCGCGCCCTGTGGACCATCCTGCGGGGGCTGCCGCCGTCGTGCCATTTTGTGCGACAGCACATCGTCGGCCCCTACATCGCCGACTTCGCCTGTCCCGCGCGCCGCCTCATCGTGGAGCTCGCGGGCAAGTACCACTTCCGCGGCGAGCGCCCCGTGGCCGACAGCCAGCGGCGCGCCGACCTCAACGCCATGGGCTACACCGTGGCCACCGTAGAGCCCGGGGAAGTGGCCACGGCGCCACGCCGAGTGGCGCGACAAATCAATGACATCCTCCGCCACATGCAGATATCCTATCCCACACAGCCTAAGGTCACCGCCGACCCACAGCCCGCCCCACAAGCCGGCGCGGACTCCCCGGCACCCACGGCCAAGCCCCTTCGACTGCCACCCGAGGTGACGCCCAACGCCTGGGCCGTCGACGCCGCTTGCTCGGGCAACCCAGGACCCATGGAGTACCAGGGCATCGACCTCGCCACCGGACAGCAGGTCTTCCACTATGGCCCTGTCCACGGCACCAACAACATCGGCGAGTTCCTGGCCATCGTCCACGCCCTGGCCCTCTGGGACAAACAGGGCGTCACCGACAAGACGCTCTACTCCGACTCCTACAACGCCATCCTCTGGGTGAAGAAGAAACAGTGCCGCACCAAACTCGCGCGCAACGCCCAGACCGAACCGCTCTACCAGGTCATCCACCGGGCCGAGCAGTGGCTTCGCACCCACACCGTCAGCGTGCCCATCCTTCAGTGGGACACCCGCCGCTGGGGAGACATCCCCGCCGACTTCGGGCGGAAGTGAGGCCGTAGGCAAGGAGCAAGGAGCTGTGGGCTATGGGCCTAATGGGCTAAAGACAATGGGCCTATTAGGCCTAATATGCCCATTAGGCCCATCTGCCCCCTCAAAACCCCTCCCACCCTTTAAAAATATCTAAAAGTTACCCCTTTTGACCGATAAATACCCATCAATTCTATTAAACACATGAGAAAAGTATTACTGCTCTCGCTTGCAACAGTGCTGGCCGCACCAGCATTCGCGCAAGATCAGGTTGGCGACGACTGCACGAAGTACATCGTCAACGCTGGTTTCGATGAGGACCTCACGTGGCAAGCCGATGGCTCCACCAAGGAAATCGTCGACAAGTCAACTAATCTTTCCAACCGTAGCCAGCAATGGCTCGCTGCCGACGGCACGGGCTACGCATGGGGCGGCATCAGCTCCAAGAAGCGTAAGGACGGCCTCACGGCTTGGAACGGCTTCTTCGGCACTGTGAAGGGCTGGAAGGGCGCCAATGGCAACAAAAACGCCTTGGCTGAATGGACGTATTTCGGAACATTGCCCTACGGACTGGATCCGAAGGCTGTCGCCATCGGCGATGACGGCACAGGCTTCCTCGAGGCTCCCACCACCAAGCCCGATGAGGCACAGGGTGACGACAACAAGGGCTTCCTCTATCTCCGCGCCGGTTGGGGCGGATGGGCCACTTACTCACAGAACGTGCACGTGCCCGTGGGCAAGTACACCCTCACTTACTGGGTCTACAACACCAACTATGAGGGAAGCAAGGACAACAACAAGGTGCAGAACCTCACGCAGGTCATCTGCCGCCGCGACACGGTGAAGGATGCCGATGGCTTCAACGCACAGCATTGGACCAAGCACAGCATTGACATCACAGCCACCGACTCGCTGACCATCACCTTCGGCTTCAAGTCGGATGGCGGCTCGGTCAAGAACCCCTATGTCTGCATCGATGACATCCGCCTGACCAAGACAGACGACGTGACGCGCGAGGAGATCATCTCCAGCGACCTCGACGTGCTGCTCTCCGAGATGGACGAGTATGCGAGTGACCTCCTGGACTACCAGGGTGTCGCCGCCGAAATCGAGGAAGCGAAGAACAATATCTACGAGGCACAGGATTCAGAGGATCTCGCCACACTTGAGGCCGCCTACACTGAGGGCACAGCTGCCCTGGCTCGCTTCAAGGCCGTGAAGGAGAACGTCAGCAAGGTGCAGGCTGCAGAGAAGAAGGCTACCGCACTGCGTGAGAACGCTTATCCTGGCGTGAACGCGCTCGACGACGCCATCAACGCTGCCGAGGAGGCCATCACCAGCGGCACCACAAACGACATCGAGGCTCAGATCGCTGCGCTCGACACAGCCATCAAGACGTATCTCGCCAGCAAGGAGGCCACAGAGGCCGACCCCGCCGACTACACTTACTACACACAGAACCCCTGGTTCATCAAGGACGGACTGGAGCCCACAGTCAACGATGACGGCTCTTGCACCTATCCCAACGCAACCAAGGCTGACGGCTCCGCCAACTACGTGAACGGCAGCAACAACGCTGACTTCACCTCTACGGGCTGGTACAAGGGCTCGTTCACCGCTGGTGACCAGCGCCTCAACTTCGCCCAGGGACGTTCTTGCTGGAACGCTTGGGGCACCAACTTCGCCGAGATCAGCGTCAACCAGGACATCACGGGCCTGCCCAACGGCTACTACACCGTGACAGGCGACCTCATCACTCAGGCTGCCTATGTCACCGACCAGCACGTCTTCGCCAAGAGCGCACTCGAGGAAGCCAACTCGCAGCCCCTGGCAACAGGCAACTGGGACGAAGCCAACAACGCTGGCACGTGGACCACGCTGACATCGGGCAAGGTGCTCGTCTTCGACGGCAAGCTGACCATCGGCGCCGCCGGCACAGGTGCCAACGGCAACCAGAGCGGCTGGTTCTGCGCCACCAACTTCAAGCTCAGCTACCTGGGCAAGGCCACTGACGAGCAGATCGCTGCCGCCATCGCCAAGAAGGAGCAAGACGCCGCAGCCCTCGTGGCCGGCATGCACTACGCTGGCGACAAGGCTTCCGTGCAGGACAGCATCAACGCTTACAACACATCGAAGGACATCTACGTCCTCAACCGCGGCATCGCACTGGCCAACGCTTCTGAGGCCAAGTACACAGAGGTCATGGCCGAGGGTAAGACCATTCCTACCGTCGCCGCCAAGATCGCTGACGAGAGCTCTTACGCTCCCGTGCACAACGTAGCCGCTTACGCTTGGGAGAAGACCAACAGCTACCTCAACTCCGCCGAGGCCACTTACACCGCCATCGACGGCAAGATCAGTGAGCTGAAGCGCTACGTCGAGACTTACTACAACGCCGCACACAAGGTCGACTCTGTGTCTGGCGAGCTGAAGTCAGCCATCGCCAAGGAGGCTCTCGCCAACACGCTCACCAAGCAGGTGGAAGTGCTCGAGGCCGGCGACACCATCCAGAACGCCAACACGGTGAACGCACTCATCGCACAGCTCAACGCCGCCATCTCCAAGGCTGAGGCCCAGGAGGCTTACGAGAAGAACCCGAACGCCACCGACTACACGGGCAACATCCTGAACCCCGACGCTGCTGCCGAGGACGGCTGGAACCTCAACAAGGGTAACGGTAACACCAACACCGCAAGCGGCCAGTACTATCTCGACAACCAGAGAAGCCACCGCTACTTCGACTCATGGAACGGCACCAAGGGTGCCCTCAACTTCTACGCTGACCAGAAGGTCGTGGGCCTGCCCAACGGCACCTACGAGGTCTCTGTCTACACACGTAGCTCTGGCACGGGCGCCTATGTCTTCTCTGCCAACGGCGAGAACAAGGCCGACACCACATGGCAGGAGATCCCGATGAACACCTTCAACCTCACGCACAACGACTTCGGCATCGGTGGCGAGACCGCCGCTGACGGCTCCGACTCCATCGTCGTGGCTTCCGACAAGTTCGGTCCGCTGTGGGAGCAGGCTATGCGCGACTACGCTCAGGATCCCACCAACACCACGCTGGCAGCCATCACAGCCGCCAACAACCAACAGGGCTTCGGCTGGCAGAAGCAGACTTGGACCGCAGAGGTCATCAACCACGAGCTCACCATCGGTATGACCACCGACTCGCTCCGCACTCCGACCGCCTTCCAGGGCACATGGTTCTCAGTCGTCGACTGGGGTCTGAAGCTCCTGCAGGCTGGCGACAACAACGGTTGGAACGGTCCTATCACCGGCGTGACCGAGATCAAGACCAACACAGCCCTGAAGGCTGACGCCATCTACACCATCAACGGCCAGCGTGTCGCCAAGATGGGCAAGGCCGGTCTCTACATCGTTGTCGAGAACGGTAAGGCAAGAAAGGTCATGGTCAAGTAATCGGCCATCGGCTAAACACTGAAACGTGTCAGCGGCACCGCCGCTGACCACCATAAGAAATCTCCCCAAGACGCGGATGCGGCTTGGGGAGATTTTCTTTTAAGGGGGATTGGCATAATGGGCGAGAGGGCGAGAGGGGCGAGATAGGCCCATTAGGCC
>DAIOEQ010000037.1:2567-4015 GCA_036746215.1 Prevotella sp. | reverse complement strand
CCCATCATGTCCATCTCGCCCATTTCTCCTCCTCTTCCTTCCTCCTTCTCCCAATTATTCACTACCTTTGCCCCCACAATAACCTCACACCCATGACCCAACAACAAACAGACGAGACTTTCATGCGCCGCTGCCTGCAGATCGCCCGCGGCGGACTGCTCACAGCCAAGCCCAACCCCTCGGTGGGCGCGGTCATCGTGGCCGCAGACGGCCGCATCATCGGCGAAGGTTTCACCTCGGCCTACGGCGGCCCACACGCGGAGGTCAACGCCTTCGCCTCGGTGCGACCCGAGGATGAGCCGCTGCTCCCTGGCGCCACCATCTACGTGTCGCTGGAGCCTTGCTCCCACTGGGGACACACCCCACCCTGCTGCGACCTCATCATCAGCAAGGGCGTCAGGCGGTGCGTATGCGGTTGCGCGGATCCCTTCGCCAAGGTGCAGGGACGCGGCATCGAGCGCATGCGCCAGGCGGGCATCGACGTCACGGTGGGCGTGCTCCACGACGACTGCATGGCCGCCAACCGCGCCTTCATGACCGTCAACGAGCACCACAGGCCCTTCATCCTCCTCAAGTGGGCGGAGACGGCCAACCACATCGTGGGACACAAGCCTCTGGCGGGCGACGAGAGCACGGCGCAACACGCGGACTGCCCGGCAACGACGCCCATGCGCCTGTCGTCGCCGTTCACGCAGATGCTGGTCCATCGCCTGCGCGCACACGCCGACGCCATCCTCATCGGGCGGGGCACGCTGGAGGCCGACCACCCGCGCCTCGACGTCAGGGAGTGGAGCGGACCTTCGCCTGAGCGACTGGTGCTGACGAGTCGGCCCGAGCGGGTGCCCGAGGGTTTCACGCCCTTTGCAGACATCGCACGGAGCACAAGCGGCAGAGCCTCATCGTGGAGGGGGGACCGGCGACGCTCCAGGCGTTCATCGACGCTGACCTATGGGACGAGATACGCGTGGAGACGGCACCCTTCACCGTGCCCGACGGCGTGAGGGCACCCGAACTGCCGGCATCCGCTGCGCTCCGACACACAGAGAGTTATGACGGACGCGTCATCCGCCACTATGGGCGATGATGGTAAAAAAACTTAATTACTCGTGGAATGTATGCATGGAAACCGAATAAAACCCTTAATTTTCGTAACTTTGCACGACTAATTGCACAATTTTAACACAATCAGATGAAGAAAATATTCACACTCACCCTATTGGCGCTCGTCACCCTGTTGGCGCAGGCGCAAATGGTCAACCCCGTGAAGTTCAGCACGCAACTGAAGACCAACGGCTCGGCGGAGGCCGAGATCATCTTCACGGGCAAGATCGAGAAGGGTTGGCACGTCTACTCGACGGGCCTGGGAGACAACGGACCCACATCGGCCACGTTCAACGTCAACAAGCTCGACGGCGTGGAGCTCGTGGGAAAGCTCACGCCGCGCGGTC
>DAIOEQ010000037.1:0-2557 GCA_036746215.1 Prevotella sp. | reverse complement strand
ATCAGCAACTACGACAAGCTCTTCGAGATGAACCTGCGCTACTTTGAGGGCAGCGCGCAGTTTGTGCAGAAGGTGCGTTTCACCAAGCCCAACTACACCATCGACGCCTACCTGGAGTATGGCGCCTGCAACGAGCAGAACTGCATGCCACCCTCGGAGGCCGCCTTCAAGCACTCGGGCAAGAGCCCGGCGGTGGCGACCGACAAGAAGGCTGACGCGACGGCCGACAACACCACGCTCGCCACACAGGCTGTGGCCGCCGACACGGCCCTGGCGACGCCAGCCACGGACACCACCGCGGCAGTGGCGCAAGCCGTCGACACCACAGGCATCGACGAGGGACAGCTGTGGAAGCCCGTCGTCAAGCAACTGCAACAGATGACCGGCGGGAGCGACATCGCCAACATGTCCGTCTGGTACATCTTCCTCATGGGCATCGTGGGGGGTCTCCTGGCGCTCGTCATGCCCTGCATCTGGCCCATCATCCCCATGACGGTGAGCTTCTTCCTCAAGCGCGCCAAGGACGACAAGCGCCGCGGACAGCGCGACGCCCTGCTCTATGGCGTGTCGATCATCGTCATCTTCCTGCTCCTCGGCATCGGCGTGACTGCCATCTTCGGCCCCAGCACGCTCAACTCACTGGCCACCAACGCGGTGTTCAACGTGTTCCTCTTCCTGCTCCTCGTGGTCTTCGCCATGAGTTTCTTCGGATGGTTTGAGATCAAGCTGCCCGACAGCTGGGCCAACAAGGTGGACACCAAGGCCACCAACACGAGCGGCTTCGTGTCCATCTTCCTCATGGCGTTCACCCTGGTGCTGGTGTCGTTCTCGTGCACGGCGCCCATCATCGGCCTGCTTCTGGTGCAGACCGTCACGTCGGGCGACTGGGTGGCCCCGGCCGTTGGCATGTTTGGCTTCGCCCTGGCCCTGGCCGTGCCGTTCTCGCTCTTCGCCATGTTCCCCTCGCTGATGAAGAAGAGCCCGCGCAGCGGCGCGTGGATGGACCAAATCAAGGTGGTGCTCGGCTTCGTGGAGCTGGCCTTCTCGCTCAAGTTCCTGAGTGTGGCCGACCTGGCCTACGGCTGGCACATCCTCGACCGCGAGACATTCCTCGCCCTCTGGATAGTCATCTTCCTGGCCTTGGGCTGCTACCTCGTGGGCTGGCTCAAGTTCCAGCAAGACACCATCGGAGGCGACATGGGCAAGCCCATGCCCGTGCCCGCCATCATGCTCGGCCTCTGCTCCATCGCCTTCGCCATCTACATGGTGCCGGGCCTGTGGGGCGCGCCCTGCAAGGCCGTGTCGGCCTTCGCGCCGCCCATTAGCACACAAGACTTCAACCTCAACACGAAAGTCGTGGAGGCCAAGTACACCAACTACGAGGAGGGCATGGCCGCCGCCAAGGCGCAGGGCAAGCCCGTGCTGCTCGACTTCACCGGCTTCGGCTGCGTCAACTGCCGCAAGATGGAGGCCTCGGTATGGACCGACCCACAGGTGGCCGCCAAGCTGGAGAACGACTACGTGCTCATCTCGCTCTTCGTGGACGACAAGACACCACTCGCCCAGCCCATCGAGATCACCGACGACAGCGGACAGAAACGCACCCTGCGCACCGTCGGAGCCAAGTGGAGCTGGCTGCAGAGCCACAAGTTCGGCTCCAACACCCAACCGTTCTACGTGGCCGTCGACAACGAAGGCAACCCGCTCACGGGCGCCTACTCCTTCAAGGAAGACGTGAAAGCTTATCTCGACTTCCTCGACAAGGGCCTGGAGCAATACAAATAAAGGCGGGCTCTAACGGTTACGACAGTAATCTTTAGAACACACCTTATGATGTTTCGGATTACCAAGACGGCCTTCCCCATCCTTCGCGATGGGGAAGGCCGTACTGTTTTCCACATCTGGTATAACGAATTATCCTCAAGTTGCATAATAAAAATGCCACATCTGGTATAACGGATTATCCTCAAGTTGCATAATAAAAATGCCACATCTGGTATAATGTTGCCTGGAAGTCGTTCTTTTTCAAAGGTTTTCACTTCGTTCAGTAGCAAGAAGCCTATGCGCGCAGATTTCCGTGGAAACGACTTTTTCAGAACTTTTTTCCCGCTACGAAAAAAGACTGCACGCTCCCTTACTACCTTTGCATCGTCAAAACAAAGATAGCACAAGCCGAACGGGATAAAGCTAACTTGAACCGCTGAGGCGCAGGCTATCTTACGCAACGGAATCCGCTTCCGCATTTTGGCTCGTTAGCTCAGTTGGATCAGAGCACGACTCTACGAACGTCGGGGTCGGGAGTTCGAGTCTCCCACGAATCACAACATAGATGAGCTCCATGGTGTAACGGGTAGCACACCTGATTTCGGTTCTGGAGGTGGTGGTTCGAGTCCACCTGGAGCTTCACATGGAGTTTGTAGCTCAGTAGGTAGAGCGCCAGGTTGTGGCTCTGGTGGTCGTGGGTTCGAGCCCCACCAAACTCCCTGACTGTACCCCCGCTAAGTAACTGTTCATAAACACCCGCGCTTGCGGCAAGCATGAAGGTTGTTTGGGTTGT
>DAIOEQ010000036.1:265-13101 GCA_036746215.1 Prevotella sp. | reverse complement strand
GGGCGGATTCGGCTCGCAGATGAAAAACAATCTCGGCGAATACGTCTACCTGTCACTCTCCATTCCCCTCTTCGCGCCCAGCCGCTGGCGATCGGCCCGCAGGGCCAAGAGCGAGTGGCAGAAGGCCCAGCTCGACCTCGATGACGCGCGCCGCAAGCTCAGCGACGACCGCGCGCAGGCCCAGGCCGACCTGGCGGGCTACCGCCGCGAGGTGGCGCAGATGGAGCGCAAGGTGGCCGCTGACTCGCTGGCCTACCACCTCTCGAGCCGCAAGTTTGAGGAGGGCATGCTCTCCACGTTCGACCTCCACACGGCCGCGCAGGCTCTCCTGCAGTCGCGCATCAAGCTCCTGCAGTCGCGCCTGCTGCTCGTCATGAAGCGCCGGCTGGTGGAATATCTCGACCAATAGGCTGACGCACAACTTACGATATATCTCATAAACCAACATAGTAACCCATCAAAACAACATAAGACAATGGATGTCAAGATAGAGAAAAAGAAATATGCCCTGCCCCGCAAGTATTGGCCCTGGATCGGTGGCGGCGTGGTGTTTGTGGCCGTCGTTCTGTGGCTGGCGCTGGGCAACTTCAGCTCCTCGCTCAACGTCGACGCCAAGAGCCTGAACATCGGCGACGTGACCACCGGCCAGTTTGACGACTATGTGTCGGTCGACGGCAGCGTGGCCCCCATCCAGGTGGTGCAGATCTCGCCCGAGGAGGGCGGCGTGGTGCTTGAGAAAGTGGTGGAGGAAGGCGCCCATGTGCGCAAGGGCGACGTCATCGTGAGGCTCAGCAACTCCAACCTCGACCTGCAGATCCTCAACGCCGAGAGCGAGCTGGCCGAGAAGCAGGACATGCTCCGCAACACCGAACTGTCGCTCGAGCAGGACATGCTCAACAACAAGACCGAGGCCGCGCAGTATGACATGGACGTCACATCGAAGAAGCGCGCCTTCGACCACCAGAAAGCCCTGCAGCGCGAACAGCTCAACTCGCGTGAGGACTATCTCAAGGCACAGGAGGAATACAAGCTCGCACAGGAGAAGAACACGCTCATCAAGCAACGCCTCCGGAAGAGCACCCAGCTGCGCAAGGCGCAGATGAGCCAGATGGCCGACAACCTCGAGTCGATGCAACGCAACGTGCAGCTCGTCCGTGAGCGCAAGGCCAAGCTCGACGTGCGCTCCACCATCGACGGCGAGGTGGGACAGCTCGACATCGAACTGGGGCAGAACATACAGCCCGGACAGAAGATAGGCGTCATCAACGACCTCTCCGACTACAAGGTGCAGGCGCAGGTCGACGAGCACTACGTGGACCGTGTGCATCCCGGCCTCACGGGAACCTTCGAGCAGAACGGCAAACGCTACACCCTCGAGGTGCGCAAGGTCTATCCCGAGGTGACCGACGGTCGCTTCAAGATCGACTTCGTGTTCCGCGGAGCGCGCCCCCAGAACATACGCACGGGACAGACCTACTATGTCGACCTGCAGCTCGGCGAGTCGAAGCGCGCCGTGCTCATCCCCAAGGGAACATTCTACAGCGTGACCGGCGGACAGTGGATCTTCGTGCTCGACAAGAACGGCAAGAAGGCTTACCGCCGCAAGATCACCATCGGGCGGCAGAACCCGCAATACTATGAGGTCATCGAGGGTCTGGAGCCTGGCGAGCGTGTCATCACGAGCGGATACGAGGCGTTCAAGGACAACCAGACACTGGTGCTCAAGCGCTGAGCCGCCACATGACCCTATCAGATAGCAGTCAACACATCACACACGATATAGCATAAGAGAACAAGACATGAACTACATCACAAAAGCCTTTTCAGGATTGGCCCGCCGCGGGCAGCATAACTTCGCCAAGATTCTCTGTCTTGGCCTGGGATTGGCCATCAGCTCGGTCATCATCGCCGAGATCTACTACGAGCAGACCTTCGACACCCATTTCGCGGGGGCCGACCGCACCTACCATGTGATAGAGAAATACAAGGTGGGCGACATGAGCGACATGCAGGACAGCCCCAACACACCCGGCGCGTGGGCGCCCGGCATCAAGAAATACGTGCCCATGGTGGAGGCCGCCACGCGCACCACCCCCCAGTGGGGCGGCGATACGCAGCTGCGCCTGCAGGGCAGCTCCAAGGGGGCTGAGGGCGACGGGGCGACCGTCAAGTCGCGCGTCGACCTGGCCGACAGCTGTTTCTTCGATGTCTTCCCGCGACCCATCCTCGCCGGTGACGCCCGCAAGGTGCTCTCCACCAAAAACTGCGTCATGGTCAGCTCAGACCTGGCCAAGACCATCGGCGGCGACGTCGTGGGCCGCCGCTTCACCATCGACAACTGCCCGGGCGTCACGTTCACCATCGGCGGCGTGTTTGAGGCGTTCCCCTGGGGCTCCTCCATGCACGGTCGTGACGCCCTCCTGGCCATGAAGGACATCGGGCAGTTCACTTATGATGGCAGTGAAAACTGGGTGGGCAACGACCGCTACAAGTCGTATGTGCGCCTGGCCAAGGGCCATGACATCAGCGAACTTCGTCCCTACATGACCAAGATGCTCAACGACAACATCGACATGGCGGCGATGGCCAAGGCCGGCGCCAAGACTGATGTCGACTTCAAGACGCTCAACGACTATTACTGCAGTGACGCCTACGTGCAGATGATGAAGTGGATCCTGAGCATCGTGGCCTTCGTGCTGCTCTTCACCTCCGTCATGAACTACCTGCTCATCATCGTCAGCAACACCGTGAGCCGCTCGCGCGAGATGGCCGTGCGCAAGTGCTTTGGCGCCGAGAAGGGCAACCTCTACGCCCAGACGCTCTCGGAAGCCGTCGTCCACGTGGCGCTGTCGGTGGCGCTGGCAGCCCTGTTGGTGTTCGTCTGCAAGGGCACTGTCGAGGACTTCCTCTCGGCGCCCGTGGCCGCCCTGCTCTTCAACCGTGGCGCGTGGATCCTCGTGGCCATCGTGGTGGCCGTCATCTTCATCGGTGGCGTGGTGCCCGGCTGGCTCTTCCAGCGCACACCGGTCACCAGCGCCTTCCGCGGATGGTCGGAGAACCGCCGTCGCTGGAAGCTGACGCTGCTCGCGGGTGAGTTTGCCATCGTGGGCCTGATGATGAGCCTGCTCTGGATCATCAGTGCCCAATACAACAAGGTGACCAATCTCGACCCGGGCTACAAGTATGACAATGTGGCCATCCTCAGCGTGCAGGGCCTGCAGAACGAAGACTGTCGCCGATGCCTCGACGAGGTGCGCCGCGACCCCCATGTGTCGCTGGTGTCCACAGCCAGCTACCTGCCCATTGACGGGTGGTTCGGCTCGGGCAACAATGTGTCGCTGCCCGGTAGCGACCAGGAACTGTTCAACGCGCAAGACTTGTACTTCGTCGGCGACAACTTCTTCAAGATGCTTGACATCAAGATCACCCAGGGCTCCTTCTTCACCGACCGCAGCGACACCTCGCGTCAGGTCATGGTCGACGAGCGCTTCGCGACGAAGCTGGCCAAGGCGGCCGGATGGAAAGACGGCGTGGTGGGCAAGCGCATCTTCGTCTCGGAGCACTGCAATGAGAACTACCCGTTTGTCAAGATTGTGGGCGTGTACAGCAGTATCCAGTTGGGTGGCGCCACGCAGGACAATGGCAGGGCCGACCAGCCCAGCATGGTCTTCTATTCAGCCACGGGCAACACGGGCCAGATACTGCTGAAGATGAACGAGCTGACAGCACAGACGATGCTCGACGTGCGACAAAAGGTGGAGAAGTTGTTCCCAGGCAAGGACGTGAAGCTCTTGAGCTATGCCTCGGAGTTTGAGCGCCAGTATGTGTCGCAGCGCAATTTCCGCAATGGCATCCTCGTGGGCGGCATCGTGGTCTTCGTCATCGCCATCCTCGGGCTGGTGGGCTACTCGTCCGACGAGGTGGCCCGCCGCAGCAAGGAGATTGCCATCCGCAAGGTCAACGGCGCCCGGGTGAGCGACATCCTTCGCCTGTTTGTGAAGGACATCCTGCGCGTGGCGCTGCCCAGCGTGCTCGTCGGTTGCGTGGGGGCGTGGCTCATCGCCGCCAAGTGGCTGCAAAACTTCACGGTGCGCATCCGCATAGCGCCATGGGACTTCCTGCTTGTGACCGTGGCCATACTCCTCGTCATCTGCCTCTCGATTGTGCTCAACTGTCGCAAGGTGGCGATGTCGAACCCCGTGAAATACCTGAAGGACGAGTAAAAGGAGACAGAAAAGGCGATTGACCGGCGTTGTCAAGCCGCCTTTCGCAACATGTAAAACATATAGATAACAAAGAAAAACAAGATAAAGATGATTAAAGTGCAAGACTTATGCAAGGTGTTCCGTACCGATGAGGTGGAGACCATTGCGCTGGACAAGGTTAGTTTTGAGGTGAACGATGGCGAGTTTGTGGCCATCATGGGTCCGTCGGGCTGTGGCAAGTCAACCCTGCTCAACATCCTCGGACTGCTCGACAACCCCACAAGCGGACAATATTGGCTGGGCGACAAGGAGGTGGCCGGCCTCAACGAAAGCCAGCGAACCGCCATCCGCAAGGGGCAGGTGGGCTTCGTGTTCCAGAGTTTCAACCTCATCGATGAGCTCAACGTGGAGGAAAACATCGCCCTCCCGCTGGCTTACTTAGGCATGCCCAAGGCCGAGCGAAAGGCGAAAGTGGAAGAGGTGATGCGCCGCATGAACATCGCGCACCGCGCCAAGCACTTCCCCCACCAGCTCTCGGGCGGTCAGCAGCAGCGTGTGGCCATCGCCCGCGCCGTGGTCTTCGGCCCCCAGCTTATCCTCGCCGATGAGCCCACGGGTAACCTCGACTCCAAGAACGGTGCGGAGGTGATGAGCTTGCTCACCGAGCTCAACCAGGAAGGCACCACCATCGTCATGGTCACCCACAACGAGCACGACGCCAAGATGGCCCACCGCGTGGTGCGTCTCTTCGACGGCAAGGTGGTCGACGACGGCAAGGCCTAAGCGAATGACAGCTTAATGCGTATTGTTTGGAACCCGCCTAAAAATAGCCGCCCGAAGGCTGAGACTTGTGTCTTCAGTCTTCGGGCGGTTTGCGTTTTCTTTCACAAACGCTTCATTTCCAGGATGACGCGTGGCTGCAGGGACATGACTTGGGACAAAGGCGTCCTCAGAGGTGTCCCCCTGTCGTTTGGCGCAATGGGCGGAATGTTTTATCTTTGCAGCCGAATCCCATTGCCTGGAGACAGGTCTTTGACGATGCAGGCAGGCGCGGCTTATTCCTTTCGCAGTTCGATGCGGAAGGTTGTGCCCCGTCCCACCTCCGAGCTTTTCACCCAGATGCGCCCCTTGTGATACTCCTCCACGATGCGCTTGGCGAGGCTCAGGCCCAGTCCCCAGCCCCGTTTCTTGGTGGTGAAGCCGGGTTTGAAGACGTTGTGTAGGTCTTTCTTGCGGATGCCCTTGCCCGTGTCGCTCACCTCGATGATGGCCTTGGTGGGCGTGTCTTCCACGTGGAGTGTGATGGTTCCCGCCTCGCCGCCCATGGCGTCGACGGCGTTCTTCGATAGGTTCTCGATGACCCACTCGAAGAGCGAGGCGTTGAGGCTGACGATGATGTCGTGGTCGGGGAAGTCCTTCACCATCTTCACGCGTCTGCTGGTGCGCCGGTCCATATAGTCGATGACATGGTCCATGACCTCGTTGAGGCTGGTGGGCACGGGCTCGGGCAGCGACCCGATCTTGGAGAAGCGGTCGGCGATGAGCTGCAGGCGCTTCACGTCCTTGTCGAGCTCGGGTATGAGGTCGTCGTCGGGGTATTGCTCCTTGAGCATCTCCACCCATGCCATGAGGCTGCTGATGGGCGTTCCGAGTTGGTGTGCGGTCTCCTTGGACAGCCCCACCCACACTTTGTTTTGCTCCGCCCGCTTGGAGGTGAGCAGGGCGATGATGGCCATCACGACGAAGAGCAACACCACGCCCAGTTGCACATAGGGATAGAGGGCAAGCCGCTTGAGCACCAGCGAGTCGTCGTAACACACGTCGATGTAGTCGTGTCCCCGCTCATCGAGGTTGATGCGTATGTTGCGGTGGGCGGCGAGAAGCCTGTGACCCTCCTGTCCTGCCTGCCTGAGGCTGTCGTCGTAGGTGTCGGCTTTGAGGTCGAGGTTGCGGAAGTCGGACACGTTGCCGTGCGAGTCGAGCACGATGACGGGGATGGTGTTGTTCTCGTTGAGCACCGTCAGCACCAGTCCCAGGTCTGTGTTCTCGTCAGCGTTGTTGAGCGTACGCATGGCCTCGGCCCACACTTCCATGCGTGATCGCTCCTGTTGCTCCAGGTCGCGCGTCAGGAAGTGGGACACGGCGAGCGAGCCGGCGGCTATGAGAATGGCCGCCACGGCAAGCACGATCTTCATCTGTCGTATTCTGTCAGTCCACTGCATGCTATCTAAACGATACTGGATGGTTGATTATTGCCTCTTCGGGCGTCTTTCCCCCTATAATTTCGGACAGTAGTCCTTATGGGCTTTATGCGCCCGCAGAGGATGAGGTCAAAGGCCTTTTGGTAACAATGACAAATGTCGCAATCAAACAAAATGGGCATTCCCCAGGTCACAACTGACCTCGGAGGAATGCCCGAAACGAGTAATGATAGGAAAAACCGTTACCGTCTTTTGTTGTCCATCGCGTGATGGCCTATTAGCTGTTCAAGTATTCGTCGACCTTCTTGGCGGCGTCACGGCCGCTTGCCATGGCTCGCACCACGAGGCTCGCGCCGTTGGCGGCGTCGCCCGCGAGAAACACGTTGCTGGCAAACTGGGGCTGTTCGGGCCTGAGGAAGCCCATGGCCAACAGTACGATTTGCGCCTTGATGACTTCGGGCTTGCCTGCCTCGACCATGATGGGGCGCCCACCCTCGGGATTGGGCTTCCAGTCGATGGGCTGCACGCGCACACCCGTCAGCTTGCCGTCCTTGCCGAGAAACTCAAGGGAGTTGATGTTCCAGCGGCGTTCGCAGCCCTCCTCGTGTGATGAGGTGGTCTTCAAGGTGCGCGGCCAGTTGGGCCAAGGGTTCTTCGGGTCGTCGGGCCCCACGGGTGGCTTGGGCATGATCTCAATCTGTGTGACGCTGCGCGCGCCCTGGCGATGGGCTGTTCCGATGCAGTCGGAACCCGTGTCGCCACCGCCGATGACCAGCACGTCCTTGTCCTTGGCGTTGACCAGCTCGTCTTTCTTGAACTCCTCGCCGGCAAGCACACGGTTTTGCTGAGACAGCATCTCCAGGGCGAAATAGACGCCCTTGAGGTCGCGACCGGGTATCTTGAGGTCGCGTGCCTGTGGCGTTCCGGTGCTGACCACCACGGCGTCGAACGCGTCGGAAAGCTCAGCGAACGTCATCACCTTGTCCTTCTTCAGCGTGGGGTCGTTCTGTATGTCGCCCACTTGCTTCTTGTCGGTCACGACATGCACGCCAAACGAAAACTCGATGCCTTCCTGCTTGAGCAGGGCCAGACGCCTGTCGATGACCTCCTTGTTGAGCTTGAAGTTGGGGATGCCATAGCGGAGCAGGCCTCCGGCGTTCTCGCGGGCGTCGTAGACGGTCACCTTGTAGCCCATGTGGTTGAGCCTGTTGGCGGCCACAAGGCCAGCCGGCCCGGCACCGACGACGGCCACCTTCTTGCCGTTGCGCTCGGGCGTGACCGGACGGATGTAGTCTTCCTCCCAGGCGTGCTCGGTGATGGCCGCCTCGTCCTCGCGGTTGGTGGTGGGCTGGTGCTCGATGAGGTTGAGCACGCAGGCTTTCTCACAGAGGGCAGGGCAGATGCGCCCCGTGAACTCGGGAAAGTCGTTGGTGGCGTTGAGCAGCTCGTAGGCCAGGCGCCAGTCGCCCTTGTAGAGGGCGTCGTTCCACTCGGGTGGCTTGTTGCCCAGGGGGCAGGCGCTGTGGCAGAAGGGTACGCCGCAGTCCATGCAGCGGCTCGCCTGCAATTGGCGGTCGTGCGAGTTGAGGGTCTGCTCCACCTCGCCGTAGTCGTGTATTCTATCGTGTATGGGCCGATAACCGGCCTCTTTGCGGTCTATAGTCAGAAATGCTCTTGGATTTCCCATGATATATGTTGATGCTTGTTGCTGTTACACGTTGGTTAATAATCTCTCTGCATGTCGGCAATCTTCTGTTGCAGCTTGCGCACTTGCTCCTCTTGCAGCACGCGTTTGTACTCGATCGGGACCACCTGGATGAAGTCCTCAATGTATCGGTTCCAATCGTCGAGCATGGTGCGGGCCAGCTTGGAGCCCGTGTAGAGGTAGTGCTGGCGGATGAGCTCATGCAGCTCCTTGCGGTAGCTGCTCTCCTCCACGAGGTTGATCTCCACCATGTCCATGTTGCAGAAGTAGTCGAAGTTGTGGTTCTTGTCCCATACATAAGCCACGCCGCCGCTCATGCCGGCCGCGAAGTTGCGTCCCGTCTCGCCGAGCACGACCACGCGTCCGCCGGTCATGTACTCGCAGCAGTGGTCGCCCGCGCCCTCGATGACGGCGATGGCGCCTGAGTTTCTGACGCCAAAACGCTCGCCCACCTTGCCGTTGACGTAGAGCTCACCGCTGGTGGCTCCGTAGAGGCCCGTGTTGCCTGCGATGATGTTGTCCTCGGCGGCGAAGTTGGAACGGATGGGTGGCAGGATGGACACTCGTCCGCCTGAGAGACCCTTGGCGAAGTAGTCGTTGGTGTCGCCCTCCAGCTTGAAGTCGACGCCGTTTACGAGGAAGGCGCCGAAGCTCTGTCCTGCTGAGCCCTTGAACTTCACGTTGATTTGTGCGGCGCGGGCTTGTGCCAGTCGTTTGGCGACAGTGTCGGCGTCATCGCCTGTGGCGTGCATCTCCTTTTCGATCTTCTCGGCGCGTTGCAGTTCGATGTAACCCGACAGCATGGCGCCCACGGCACGGTTGGTGTTGCGGATGCTGTAGTCGAGGTCGATCTCGCCACCCGTCTCGATGGTGTTGGCGGCAGCCTTGATCATCTGTTCGTCGAGCACCCCGTCCAGGTCGTGCTCCTGGTGCTTGGTGCAATAGAAAGACGTGTCGCCGTGCTCTTGGTGGAGCAGGTGGGCGAAGTCGAGCGAGTTCCATTTGCGTGTGACAGCCGCAGCCTCGTCCTTGTCTTTGGCCAATGTGGACACTGGCTTGGCGGCCAACGGCTTGCGCACGATGAGCTCGGTGTGCCCAATGATGTCGTTGAGATGGCGGTAGCCCATCTGCGCCAGGTACTCGCGCACCTCTTCGGCGAGGAACGTGAAGAAGTTGATGACGTGATGGTAGTTGCCCATGAAGTGGGCGCGGAGCTTCGGGTCTTGTGTCGCCACGCCCATGGGACATGTGTTCTGCGAGCACTTGCGCATCATGACGCAGCCCAGGGTGATGAGGGCGGCGGTGCCAAAGCCGAACTCCTCGGCTCCGAGCAGTGCCGTCATGATGACGTCGCGACCCGTCTTGAGCTGTCCGTCCACCTGTAGGCGGACGAGCGAGCGCAGCCCGTTCTTGACCAGGGTCTGCTGTGTCTCGGCCAGTCCGATTTCCGGAGAGATGCCTGCGAAGCGCATGCTCGACGCCGGGCTGGCGCCCGTCCCGCCTTCTGCTCCAGAGATGACGATGAGGTCGGCTTTGGCTTTCACAACACCGGCGGCTATCGTTCCGACACCACTCTCGGCCACCAGTTTCACGGAGATGGCAGCGCGTGGGTTGACATTCTTCAGGTCGAAGATCAGTTGCTTCAGGTCCTCAATGGAATAAATGTCGTGGTGAGGCGGCGGGGAGATGAGCGAAATGCCTGGGATGGAGTGACGCGTCTTGGCAATAATCTCATTGACCTTGAAGCCTGGGAGCTGTCCGCCCTCGCCAGGCTTGGCGCCTTGCGCCACCTTGATTTGTATCTCTTCGGCGTTGACCAGGTACTCGGTGGTCACGCCGAAACGGCCCGAGGCCACCTGCTTGGTCTTGCTCGATAGTGAGATGCCGTCGACTGAGGAGTGGAAGCGTTCCTCGTCCTCACCGCCTTCGCCCGTGTTGGAGCGCGCGCCGAGCTTGTTCATGGCCAATGCGAGCGCCTCGTGGGCCTCCTTGCTCAGGGCGCCAAACGACATGGCTCCTGTCACGAAATGCTTGACGATGGACTCCACAGGCTCCACTTCTGCCAAGTCTATGGGGCCTCCGGCAGCGTGCTTGAAGTCGAAGAAGTCGCGGATGAAGATGGGCTCGTCCTTCTCATCGGCCATCTGCGTGTATTTCTTGAACAACTGGTAGTCGCCCCGTCGGGTAGCCAACTGCAAGGTGGCGATGGTGTCGGGGTTCCAGGCGTGGCGTATGCCGTCACGCCGCCAGTGGAATTGTCCGAGGGTGGGAAGGGGCTTCTCCACGTAAGAGGCAGAGTGGCTGGCCTTCTCCAGCCGGAACGCCTCGTCGTGAAGGGCGATGGCGTCGTGGGCGATGGTCTTTAGGCCAACACCTCCGATGGAGCTGTGGTCGGTGCCGAAGTAGGTCTTCAGAAGTGACTCCGACAGGCCGATGGCCTCGAAAATCTTGGCGCCGCGGTAGCTGCGGATGGTGGATATGCCCATTTTGGCCATGATCTTGAACAGGCCTTTCTTGACGGCCTTGATGTAGTTGGCCTCGGCGGTGGGGTAGTCTTCTTGTATCTTGCGTTGCTTGACGAGGTCGTCAAGGATGGCATAGGTCATGTATGGGCAGAGCGCGGACGCTCCGTAGCCCAGGAGCAGGGCGGCGTGCATCACCTCGCGGATTTCGCCCGACTCGACAATCAAGGCTGTCTGAACGCGCTTGCCCACGGAGATGAGATAGTGGTGGACTGCGCTCACGGCCAGCAAAGAGGGAATGGCGACGTGAGTTTCGTCTACATCGCGGTCGGTGAGGATGATGTAATTGTAGCCCTCGTCGACACTCTTCTCGGCGTCGTGGCATAGGCGGTCAAGGGCGTCGCGCAAGCCGCTCTCGCCTTGTCTGGCCTCAAAGAGAATGGGGAGCTTGATGGTGTTGAATCCCTTGTAGCGGATGTTGCAGAGAATGTCGAGCTGCGTGTTGGTGAGGATGGGGTGGGGCAGGCGCACCATCTTGCAGTTTGACTCGTTGGGATTGAGAATTCCTGTGCCCACGCGGCCGATGTACTCGGTGAGGCTCATCACGAGATTTTCGCGAATGGAGTCGATGGCCGGGTTGGTGACCTGGGCAAACTGCTGTCGGAAATAATTGAAGAAAATCTGTGGGCGGTCGCTCAGCACGGCAAGCGGTGTGTCATTGCCCATCGAGGCGGTGGGCTCCTGGCCCTTGACAGCCATGGGCACGATGGTGTCCTCGATGTCCTCGCGACCGAAGCCAAACTCCACGCACTTGCTCTGCAGGTCGCTGACGGCGTTGCTCACCTTGCGTCCGCTGCGTATCTTCTCAAGCTGGATGCGGTTGGTGTTGAGCCATTGGCGGTAAGGGTGCTCGGCCGCCAGGCGCTCGCGTATCTCGCCGTCATAATAAATCTTGCCTTCCTGGGTGTCTATGAGCAGGATCTTGCCCGGCTGCAGACGTCCCTTCTCGGCAATCTCCGTCGGGTCGAAGTCCATGACGCCCACCTCTGAGGCCACCACCATCGTGTCGTTCTTGGTGATGGTGTAGCGCGCAGGGCGCAAGCCATTGCGGTCGAGCATGCCTCCGGCGAAACGTCCGTCGGAGAAGAGTAGCGCGGCGGGACCGTCCCAGGGCTCCATCAGGATGGAGTGGTACTCATAGAAAGCCTTCAGGTCTTCGGATATGGGGTTCTTGTCGTTGAAACTCTCGGGAATCATGATTGACATGGCGTGGGGAAGCGACAGGCCGCTCATGACGAAGAATTCAAACACGTTGTCGAGGCTGGCCGAGTCGCTCATACCAGGCTGCACGATAGGCGTGATGTCGCGGATGTCGCCCAGGGCCTCGCTCGACAGCACCGACTCGCGTGCCTTCATCCATCCGCGGTTGCCGCGGATGGTGTTGATCTCACCGTTGTGGGCCACCATGCGGAAGGGCTGCGCCAGGCTCCAGGTGGGGAAGGTGTTGGTGGAGAAACGGCTGTGGACGATGGCCAGGCCGCTCGTGAAGTAGTTGTTGGTCAGGTCGGGGTAGTACTGTCGAAGCTGCAGGCTGGAGAGCATGCCCTTGTAGACGATGCTCTTGCTGGAGAGTGAACAGATGTAGAAGTCGCTGACGGGAAGCTCCGGGTGTTGCGCGCCAAACTGAGCCACGCGGTTCTCGATCTTCTTGCGTATGATATATAATGTGCGCTCGAATGTCGGCACCTTGTCGTCGGTCACGCCCGTGATGAACACTTGCTTGATGTCGGGCTCCGTGGTGAGGGCGGCTTCACCGAGACATCCTGGGTTGGTGGGCACCGTGCGCAGGTGGGTGAGGCTCAATCCTTCCCGCTCGATTTCCTCAATCATAATCGACAAGATCTGCTGTTGGCAGGCGCTGTCCTTGGGAAGGAAGACCAGGCCCGTGCCGTATTTGCCCTTCTCGGGCACTGGGATGCCCTGCAAGAGGATGAACTCGTGTGGTATTTGCAGCAAGATGCCCGCACCGTCGCCCGTCTTTCCGTCGGCTCCCTCGGCGCCACGGTGGCGCAGGTTCTCCAGCACTTTCAGCGCGTTGTCGACGAGATCATGGCTCTTGTTGCCGTGGATGTTCACGACCATGCCCACACCACAAGCGTCATGCTCATAGGCGGCATTATACAATCCTTTCCCCATAAACTTAACAATTAATCAGTAAAACAATAACTTTTCCTATCAATATGTTTGCAAAGTTACTGTTTTT
>DAIOEQ010000036.1:0-255 GCA_036746215.1 Prevotella sp. | reverse complement strand
AGGGTTCTATATAGAAAATGCGACAAAGTGAGGATTTGTAACGTTATTATAACTATCAAATCGTAATATAACGGCTTTATTTTTCTTGTTATAATAACAATCTGTCATTTTGTAAAATAATAATTACTTGTATGGTTGCTGGTTGTCATCTTGTGCCTTTCGCAGAGTGGGTAGTCCGCGAAGTCGCAGGGAGTGGCTGTTGATGCCGCAAACAACGCAAGTGGGCGCAAGCCATGGGAGAAACGCTCCCATGGC
>DAIOEQ010000035.1:11386-13103 GCA_036746215.1 Prevotella sp. | reverse complement strand
CGCTACAACAACCAGGGTGAGGGCGGCTATCAGCCCCGCCAGGGTGGCTATCGTCAGGGTGGTTATCGCCAGGGTGGCTACGGCCAGCGTCAGCAGGGTGGCTACGGCCAGCGCCCGGGCTATGATCCCAATGCGAAGTATAGCATGAAGAAGCGCATTGAGTACAAGGAGGAGCACACCGATCCCAATGAGCCTATCCGTCTCAATAAGTATCTGGCCAACGCTGGTGTGTGCTCACGCCGCGAGGCTGATGAGTTCATCCAGTCGGGTGTTGTCACAGTCAATGGCGTGGTGGCCACGGAGCTGGGCATGAAAGTGAAGCGTTCCGACGAGGTGAAGTTCCACGACCAGCCCGTCACACTGGAGAAGAAGGTCTATGTGTTGCTCAACAAGCCCAAGGACTATGTCACCACGAGCGACGATCCCCAGCAGCGCAAGACGGTGATGGATCTCGTGAAGGACGCTTGTCCGGAGCGCATCTATCCTGTCGGCCGTCTTGACCGCAACACCACGGGCGTGTTGTTGCTCACCAACGATGGCGACTTGGCCAGCAAGCTCACGCATCCGAAGTTCCTCAAGAAGAAAGTGTATCATGTGTTCCTCGACAAGAATGTCAGCGAGGAAGACTTGCAGAAGATCGCCGAGGGCATCGAGCTTGAGGATGGTGAGGTGCACGCCGATGCCATCGAGTATGCCGACGACCATGACAAGAGCCAGGTGGGCATTGAGATTCACAGTGGCCGCAACCGCATCGTGCGCCGTATCTTTGAGAAGCTGGGCTATCGCGTCGTGAAACTCGACCGCGCCCAGTTTGCCGGATTGACCAAGAAGAACCTTCGCCGTGGCGACTGGCGTTTCCTCACCGAGAAGGAAGTGGAGATGCTTCGCAATGGTATGTATGAATAGTAAATAATCGGTATCATGTCTAAAAGAACTAAAGTCGTCGACGCTCTCCGGAGCACCGACTATGGCAAAGAGATTACTGTCAAGGGATGGGTGCGGTCGCATCGCAGCAGCAAGGCTGTAGACTTCATCGCCCTCAACGATGGTTCGACCATCAAGAATATCCAGGTTGTTGTCGACCCGGCCAAGATCAGCGAGGACGAGCTCAAGAGCATCACCACGGGTGCCTGCATCCGCGCCACGGGCCAGCTCGTGGAGAGCCAGGGCAAGGGCCAGGCTTGCGAGATACAGGCCAGCGAGATTGAGATCTATGGTCTCTGCCCCTCCGACTATCCCATGCAGAAGAAGGGCCAGAGCTTCGAGTACATGCGCCAGTATGCGCATCTCCGCCTGCGCACCAACACGTTTGGCGCCGTGTTCCGCATCCGCCACAACATGGCCATCGCCATCCATAAGTATTTCCATGAGCATGGCTTCTATTACTTCAACGCTCCGCTCATCACGGCCAGTGATTGTGAAGGCGCCGGCGAGATGTTTCAGGTGACCACGCTCGACCTGGACCGTGTGGCCAAGAGCGGCAAGGTGGAGTACGACAAGGATTTCTTCGGGAAGAAGACCAACCTCACCGTCTCCGGACAGCTGGAGGGTGAGCTGGGTGCCACGGCTTTGGGTGCCATCTACACCTTCGGCCCGACGTTCCGCGCGGAGAACAGCAACACGCCTCGTCACCTCGCCGAGTTCTGGAACCACCAACCAACGCCCGTAATCATACAAGGCACCCGCACCAATAGAATCACTCCGAACTAACCCCGAC
>DAIOEQ010000035.1:0-11376 GCA_036746215.1 Prevotella sp. | reverse complement strand
GTGGAGCCAGAGGTGGCCTTCATGGACAAGGATGAGCTGATGGATCTCGAGGAGGATTTCATTAAGTATTGCGTGCAGTGGGCTTTGGACAACTGCAAGGACGACCTGGAGTTCCTCAACAAGATGGTTGACAAGACCCTTTTGCAGACCTTGGAGGGTGTGGTCAAGGAGAGCTTTGTGCGCCTGCCCTATACCGAAGGCATCAAGATTCTGCAGAAGGCTGCCGAGGACGGCCATAAGTTTGAGTTCCCCGTCACAGGCTGGGGCATGGACCTGGCCAGTGAGCACGAGCGTTATCTCGTGGAGGAGCACTTCAAGCGCCCGGTCATCATGACCGACTATCCTTCTGAGATCAAGTCATTCTACATGAAGAAGAACCCCGATGGCAAGACCATGCAGGGCACGGATGTGCTCTTCCCCCGCATTGGCGAGATTATCGGTGGCTCGGTGCGTGAGGAGAGCTATGAGAAGTTGCTCGGTGAGATTGAGCGTCGTGGCATGCGCGAGCAGACCTACGACTGGTATCTCGACACGCGCAAGTATGGCTCGTGCCCCCACGCTGGCTTTGGCTTGGGCTTCGAGCGTCTCATCCTCTTCGTCACGGGCATGCAGAACATCCGTGACGTCATTCCTTTCCCGCGCACGCCGAAGAACGCTGAGTTCTAAGCGCGACGCATCTTTCTGACAGATACGGCAAGCCCCGCCTCATGTCCTCCCGTTGGGAGAATGAGGCGGGGCTAACTGTTTGGTGCTGGAATTGCTTGGCAAGCGGATGTGTTCGGCCCTTTCACATATTTGCCGATTGCCAGAGCGCCTATTCCTTTGGGGCGTCGGCCTGCATGGCGACGAGTGTCAGCCCGTCGTCGCCCAGGGTGATGAGGTGCTTTTTGTAGAGGTCGCCCACGGCACGCTTGAACACCTTCTTACTGACTTGGAATGTCTGCTTGATGTCTTCAGGTGAGCTGTTGTCGCTCAAGTGACAATGCCCGTCGTGGTCGCGCAGCCATTGCAGCAGGGTCTTGGAGAAGTCTATGGTCTGGCGGCGGCCCGTGAGCTGCAGGCTGATGTCGAGCTTGCCGTCGGGTCGCAAGTTGAGCAGGTAACCCGTCAGGCGGTCGCCCGTGTGGATGGGCTGGAAAATCTGGTCTTTGTATATCAGGCCGCCGTATTGGTTGTCGACGATGACCTTGAAGCCCAAGTCGGTCTTTTGCCACACCAAGAGCTGCAGGGGCTTGCGGGACGCCACGCCCTTCGAGTTGCCGTTCTCATTGGTCAGGTTGGCTGTGGGGAAGTCTTCGGCGCGTGGCTGGTCCAGGAACTTGTCGACCTTGGCCGAGGCCACGATGCGGTAGCTCTCCTCGTCCACGTAGATGTAGACGATGTAGCTCTCGCCAATCTCCATGTGGCGCTTCTGCTCATGAAAGGGGCAGAACACATTTTTCATCAGTCCCCAGTCGAGGAATGCGCCATACTCGTTGACCCAGGTGCATTTCAGGTAGGCGAAGTCACCTACCTTTGCCAGCGGCTGCTCGGTGGTGGCGATGAGCCGCTCGTCTTGGTCGAGGTAGACAAAGCATGTCACCTTGTCGCCTTCTTTCACGCCCTCAGGCACATATTTGGCAGGCATGAGGATTTCGCCCTCGGGTCCTCCGTCGAGGAAGATGCCGAAAGTTTCCTTTCCTCCGAACGCATGGGGGTTGGGGCGTTCGGCCAAACGAGTCATCGTGAGCGTGTTGTAGTCTCCTATTTTGATGGTGTTCATATTGTGGGTGTTGTGGGGTTGTCGGATGTGTGGGCTTCGGTCTCGGGCAGGAGCAAGCCGTCCTTCATGTGAATGGTGCGGTCGGTGATGGCGGCCAGTTGCTCATCGTGGGTGACGATGACGAATGTCTGGCCGAACTTGTCGCGCAGGTCGAAGAACAGTTGGTGCAACTCGGCCTTGTTTTTCGTGTCGAGGCTGCCCGACGGCTCATCTGCGAGGATGACCGCAGGCTCGTTGACCAGGGCTCGGGCCACGGCCACACGCTGCTTCTCGCCGCCCGACAGTTCGTTGGGCTTGTGGCCTGCGCGGTCGGCCAGCCCGAGAAACTGCAGCAGCTCCTCGGCGCGCTCCTTGGCTTCGCTCCGTCCCTTGCCTGCTATGAAGGCGGGGATCATGATGTTCTCCAAGGCCGTGAACTCCGGCAACAGCTGGTGAAACTGGAAGACAAAGCCGATGTGTCGGTTGCGGAAGTCGGAGAGCTTGTTGGTGGACAGCTCCGAGACGTTTATGCCGTCGACGGTGACCGTGCCACTGTCGGGGCGGTCGAGCGTGCCGATGATTTGCAGCAGGGTGGTCTTGCCTGCGCCTGAGGGTCCCACGATCGATACGATCTCGCCCTTGTCGATGTGCAGGTCGATGCCCTTGAGCACCTGCAGGCTGCCGAATGATTTGGTGATACCTTGAATGTCTATCATAAGAATGTGTCTTTGCGTTGGTTGGTTGTGGGTGTCGTCGCCTGAAAATGTGCCTATTTCTTAAACCAATGTCTGTGGCTTTGGAGCCAGTTGCTGATGGCCTCATAGGCCGACTGCTCCTCCGTGTGTTGTGGTTGCGCGAAGGTCATGGTGGTCTTGTCGTCGCCAAACTGGTCGGGGAAGATGATCATGAGGTTCTTTCCCGTGAAGTACTTGATGATTTCCTCGGGCAGTTTTTCCTGTGCGTTCTTGTATGAGACGGTGCCCTTTCGTGCCGTCACCACCACGAAGAGGTGGTCCTCTTGTATGGTGCTGGCCAGTTTGGGCATCTCGTTCCAGTGCTCCATCGAGAGATATTCGGCGCGCATCTCGGGATGGTGGTTGCGCGCAAACTCGCTGATCATCATCAGCGTGTCGCCGCGTCCGTGGAAGAGTATGCGACACTCCAGGTTCTCCGTAAGCCGGGCCAGTCGCTCCAGCCAGCGGTAGAAGCCGGGCTCATACTGTGCGCGGGAGGGCACCGCCACCTCGATGCGGCGCAGGGTGGACAGCGGATGGTGCAGGCGTGCCATGATGATCTGGCGGTTGAGGCCGTTGAAAAGGCTTTGGTGGAACTGCCCCCAGAACTTCGGAGACACGTTGGCGTGCATGTGCATGCCGATGATAATCTCCGAGGCTTGGAACTCCTTGAACGCGTGCTTGATGCCATTGGCGATGTTGGCGGCCACGCGCACCTGTGTCTGCAGCTTCACGTCCGACCCGGCGGCATACTGCGTGACTTGCTCCAGCAGGCGGCGGCCCTGCTCCTGGTTGGCCCGCATGTTCTCGTCGTCATAGACCACGTTGAGTGCCATGATGCCCCTGTTGAGCTTGGGGTTGCGCATCATGATGGCCATGGCTATCAGTTCGTTGGCGTATTCGGGATATTTCACGGGCACGAGGATGCGCTCGTCGTCTTGCTTCTCCTCGCTATGGGCTACGTCCTTGTCGCGCAGGATGATGCGCTGGGCCGCCCACTCGGTCACCAAGGACGAGATGACGCAGGTGAAGAGAATCATGATGACCACGCCGTTGAGCATGCCCTCGTCGACGAGCGGGTGGCCCTGGGCGTCTTTCAGGTTCATGCCCACCATTACCATGGCGATGGCTCCCGCCGCGTGGGCCGATGTCAGGCCAAACATCATGTGTCCCGACGAGATGGGTAAGCGGAACAGGGTGCAGGCCGCATGGGCCGCCAGTCCCTTGCCGAGGGTGCCGAAGACCACGATGCAGAACACCACCCAGATGATGCTGCCTCCGGCAAAGAGCAGTCGCAGGTTGATGAGCATGCCCACGCCGATGAGGAAGTAGGGTATGAAGAGCGCGTTGCCGATGAACTCGATGCGGTTCATCAGGGGTGACACGTGTGGGATGTATCGGTTGAGGATGATGCCGGCGAAGAATGCGCCGAAGATGCCTTCCAGTCCCACCAGGTCGGCCAGGGCCGCGCAGAGGAAGAGCATGGCCATGACAAAGATGAACTGCATCACGGCGTCGCTGTAGCGTCGCAGGAACCAGCGGGTCAGGCGGGGGACCACAAAGATGAGCCCTCCGCAGTAGACGGCAAACTTCACGACGAACCACAGCCAGAACATCGCTGAGCCGTTCCCCTCATGTGCCGACACGATGGCGGCCACGATGATCAGCGAGATGAGTAGGCTGAGCATGGTGGAGCCCACGCTCAGTGTGACGCTGGGCTTGCGTTGCAGGCCGTAGCGGGCCACGATGGGGTAGGAGACCAGCGTGTTCGAAGCCATGATGCACCCCAGGAGCAGCGAGGCCGCCGCGCTGTAGCCCAGCAGGTCGACGCCCATGAAATAGGTCATGGCGAAGGGGATGAGGCAGGTGAGGAGCCCGAAGACCACGATGCGGTACTTGTGTTTCTTCACGCCGTCCATGTCCATCTCCAGCGAGGCGAGAAACATGATGTAGTAGAGCCCCACTCGCCCGAACAGCTCGAAGGAGGCGTCGCGTTGCAGGATGTTGAGTCCGTACTGCCCGATGACCACTCCCGCCAGCACCATGCCGATGATGTGCGGTATGCGCAACTTGCCCATGATGATGGGGGCGAAGAGAATGATCAGCAACACCACAAAGAAGATGAGTGTGGGGTCGGTGATGGGGAAGTATGAGGCTATGTTTGGCATGCCGTGGATTGTACCTTTGTTGATGTATGCAAAGTTACTGATTTTTTCCGAAAGTCATGCCGTCGGTGGGCGAAAAGCAAGCGCCGCAGGGTCCGATGGGGCGCAAAGGGTGCCCCTCCGGCCATGCGGCGCCTGTTCTTGGTGTCGTGCGGGGTCAGAACTTCACCTTGTAGCTCAGTCCCAGGATGTGCATGTTGCGGCTGTCGTCGTCATCGTCATCCTTGCAGTTGTCTTGGTAGCGGTAGTAGACGCCGAGCTTCTGTCCCTTGATGAAGGTCCAGTCGAGCCCCACGGTGTAGCGCACTTTCTCCACGCTCCACCCGTTGTAGAGCTCCACGCTGGCGTAAGGCTCCACGTCGAGCCCTTTCTTGTCGTAGGCCACTTGCAGGCGGCTGCGCAGCACATTCTTGCCCTTTCCGCTGTAGGTCTTCTGCTTGCCGTCCCAGTCATCGTCGTCGAAGTCGTAGCGCTGGGCGATGGTTTTCTCCGGTCGGTAGGTGTATTGCCAGCGCTCGCGCAGGTCCAGCTTCCAGTCGCCCAGGCCCACACCGCCCGTGAGGTCGACGTTGAGGCGGTGGCGCGGTCCCCAGTAGGAGGCCTGCTTGTTCACCTTGCCGTAGTTGGCCTTGTCCGGGTCGTCGTCGTGGTAGGTGTACTTGTCCACGTGGTTGTAGAGGAACGTGTAGCCCACGCCCGCCTTCAGCCACTTCGTGAGCTTGTATTCTCCCGCGAGTCCGACAGACCATCGGCTGTTCTGTTTCAGGTTGTCGGCCGTGCGGTATTCCGCCTCCAGCTCCACGCTGGCTTTCTTGGAGAGTTTCTTCTCGGCGGAGATGTCGGCCCATACGCCGAAGTCGTCGCTGGTCTTGGGCTGCCTTTGCGCTGAGGCCAGGAGGGGCATGGCCAGGAAGGCGAGCGCCAGTAGTGTTTTTGCTTGCATGATCGTGAGGGTTGATGGTTGGTTGGGTGATGGTGCTCAAGAGGCAAACTGCTTGCGGTCCTCGCTGTTGAGGCGCAGTTTTTGGTCCATGTCGCCATCGGCTGACGCGGCGGTGTAGTACACCTTGAGCATGGCCATGTCGCGCAGGAAGTCGACGCTGCCCACCTCCACGCGCAGGATGTGGAGGCCCAGCCGGTTGGTGAGGTCGGCGAGCAGCTCCTCGTGCTTGTCGGGCGTGATGAGGTCTATGCGGTCATATTGCACCAGCTTGGCGGGCTCTTGCTTCAGCCTGGCCTCGCTGACCCATATGCAGAGGATGACGATGAGGTTGGTGGCGATGAGCTCCACGACGCTGACGCTGTTGGCGATGGCGTTGACCACCGACAGGGCGATGATGACAAACATGTAGGTCATCTCCCTGACGGGCATGGCGTCGGTGCGGTATCGCATGATGGAGAAGATGCCGAAGAGGCCGATGCCGATGCCGATGCTGGTCTTGGCCTTGAGGTCTTCGAGCACGAAGATCATGAAGTAGACCAGGAAGAAGATGGCCACGCTCATGAGCATGAACGAGAAGTAGAAGTCGCGCCGGTGGCTCTTCTTGAAGTAGAGGCGGTCAACGATGACCCATGTGACGATCATCAGGATGACGAAGCGGATGATCATCAGGGGAAAGTCGGGTGAGAATGTGAAATTGAAGATATTCATGTGAAATGTTGATTGTTTCCGAATGTTGTGTGGGCGGTCGGTGTCAGTCGCCCATCATCTTGGCGATTTTCCTCAGTCGGGGCTTGATGCGGTTGCGTCGCAGCGAGTCGTCGGTGAGGGCCGCGCCGATGAGATACTTGCTGAAGCCCATGGGCTTGATGCCCAGTTGCATGAGCGACTTGAGGATGGGGCTGGGCTGCAGGCCGTCGCGCTTGAGCTCCACGATGACGATGTCGCCCATGTCCTGGTGTCGGCCGGTCACGATGTTGTCAAACTGCAGGTCGAAGTCGATGGTGAGCCGCTCCGTTTTCAGCTTGTTGACCAGCGTGACGCGGTTGAAGTGGTTTTCCACCTTCTCCGAGAGCAGTGTGGGGTCGTAGCCCAGGTTGGCGGCCAGGAAGTCGTCGTAGGCCAGTGTCGCCGGGTCTTGCGGCCCGAAGGCGATGTCGTGCTGCGGCTGCCTGGGGTCGAAGCCGTGCATGGTGACGCGCTTCTTGCCCGTGCGCCCGTGGTTGTTCTTGGTCTTCACCTCCAGGAAGTTGAGCCCCGAGTTCACATACGACCTGATGCGCAGCTTCTGCCTGTTGGCGTGTCCCGTCTCATGTCGGCGGTACATGGCGCAGTCGGGCGTGTCGAAGTAGACCGTGTAATAAGGTGATATGCGCTCGCCCTTGATGTCTTGCACGCGATAGTCGTCTTGCGCCAGCAGCAAGAGCTGGCGCAACATGGGCTTCGTGGTGACGAACTTCGTGTCCGTGCGGTTCATCAACCGTATGCCGCTCATCTCGTCGAGAGTGATGGGTGCGTAGTGGCTAAGGATGTCAATCATCTGTAACGGTTTTTAGTTCTATGTTACAAAGTTACTACAAAATGACTGATGCGGCAAGCGAAACGGCGGAAAATGTTGCGAAAATGTTGTTGTTTGTGGAATGTTGCATTTTTCTTGCAACTAATCGAGGAAAAGTGGCCGCATGCAAAAAGCCGGTGGGGGCGGAGGCGTCTCGCCTCCGCTCCCACCGGCTTGGTGTGTGCCACGTTGTGTGGCGCTTATTTCTTGATGTCGCCCTTGCTGACGAGGTACTCGGCGATCTGCACGGCGTTGAGCGCCGCGCCCTTGCGGATCTGGTCGCCCGTGAGCCACAGGGTGTTGCCCAGGTCGTCGGCCAGGTCCTTGCGGATGCGGCCCACGAACACGTCGTCCTTGCCCGCGCTCTCCAGGGGCATGGGGTAGACATAGTTTTGCGGGTCGTCGACGACGGTCACGCCCGGGGCTTTCTCCAGGGCTTCGCGGATGGCCGCCACGCTGACGGGCTGCTCGGTCTCAAACCACACGCTCTCCGAGTGGGAGCGCAGGGAGCTGACCCTGACGCAGGTGGCCGACGTGCGGATGTCGCTGTGCATGATCTTGCGTGTCTCGTTGAACATCTTCATCTCCTCCTTGGTGTAGTCGTTGGGGGTCATCTTGTCAATCTGCGGGATGACATTGTAGGCCAACTGGTGGGGGAACTTGTTGATGGTCGACACGTGTCCTTGCTCCACCATCTCCTTGTATTGCTGCTCGAGCTCCTTCATGGCTGCGGCTCCCGCGCCCGACGCGCTTTGGTAGCTTGCGATGTGCACCTTGCGGATGTGCGACAGCTTGTCGATGGGGTTGAGCACCACGACCATCATGATGGTGGTGCAGTTGGGGTTGGCGATGATGCCGCGCGGGCGGACGAGGGCGTCCTCGGCGTTCACCTCGGGCACCACGAGGGGCACGTCCTCGTCCATGCGGAACGCGCTGGAGTTGTCGATCATCACCGCGCCATACTTGGTGATGGTCTCTGCGAACTCCTTGCTCGTGCCGGCTCCGGCCGATGTGAGGGCGATGTCCACGTCCTTGAAGTCGTCGTTGTGTTGCAGAAGCTTCACCTCGTAGTCTTTTCCGCGGAAGGTGTACTTACTGCCTGCGCTGCGGCTTGACCCGAACAGCACGAGGTCGTCCAATGGGAAATTGCGCTCGGCGAGGATGCGGAGCAGCTCCTGGCCCACGGCGCCACTGGCACCGACAATAGCTACTTTCATAATCTTTTCCTTTCTGTTGTTTGTGATTATGACTGCAAAATTACAAATTTCCTTTCAACAATTCACTAAAATCACTGTGTTTTTGACAAATTATTAGTGTTTTGGGCGCGTGGACCCCGCGGGTGGGTGCGTCCCGCGGTTTCTCGCCCAAGGCTTGCCGCCCTGTCAGTCCTTGCTCAGCCGGAAGTCGGTGGCGGAGAACCAGGTGCCGTCGAAGTGGCTCTTGGTGAGGCTGGGCACGGTGGTCACGCCATACCTGACGCGCCCGGTCGCGGTCTTGATGCCCTTGAGCTCCACCTTGCACCACCCGTAGCCGTTGCCGTCGTTGGCCTCGGCTATCTTGGTGAGCAGGCGCGCCCCTCGGCCGTCCTCCGCGCTGGTGGCTTGTTTGGCCTCTTGCCACAGGGTGCCGCCCGTGTTGCCCTCGGCGGGTATCTCCATGAGGTAGGTCTTGCCGTCGGCCAGGGCGTAGACGAAGGCCCCCGGCCCGTCGGCGCGCACGATGGCCGTCAGCGTGTAGGTGCCCTTCTCCAGGGTGCTGTCGGCGCGCTCGGCGCGGTAGAGCATTGCCCCGCCGTCATCGTAGCAGTCGAGGTAGCGTCTCTCCGCGATGCCCGTGTAGTATTCGCCCGAGGCGGTGTAGCGGTCGTTGCAGTTGTCGGCTTGGACGAGTGTCCAGCCGTTGCTCTTCAGGAAGTCCCACTCGTCGTCGTTGATGTAGATGCCGTTGTGTGTGTTGCTTTTCACCCACTTCTCGTTTAGCCGCTGGTTGTAGACGTCGTGTTGCTTTGCCAGGTCGGTGACGATGATGGTGCCGCAGGCCATCGAGCCCGTGAGCGAGGCGATGAGCAGCAGGGCCAGTGCCAGGCGTCCGGCGCCCGACAGGCTGAGCTCGGGGTTGTTGCGCGAGCGCAGGCTGCTGACCAGCCCGTAGACGATGAGCGCGATGAACAGCGCGAGGCTCACCAGTCCGATGGTGCCCACCCAGGGATGGTCGGCCCAGGTGAAGGCCATGCCGGTGTCATCGAAGATGGCCAGTGTGGGCACGAAGAGCAAGAGCAGCAGCATCACGAGCAGCCACAGGAACCCCAGCACCACCGCCGCGGCCACCAGCCACATCACCAGTTTCACGCCGAAGAGGATGATTTCGCCCAGGGCCGAGAGACATCCCGCGCGCTGCCGGGGTTGCGGCTGCGCCTGGCTGACGCTGTCGGCCGTCACCTCCTCGGCGATGTTTTGCGGGTTCACGTCGCGGCCGTTCATGCGCAGGCGGTCTTCCGGACTGCAGGCCGGCGGCAGCGTGATGCCCAGGATGAAGTAGGCCGCGATCCAGTAGAACAGGATGTGGGGCAGGTGGCAGCAGGCCAGCGCCAGCGGGATGGCGATGGCTCCGAGCCGCCACCAGGTCACGTCGCCGCCGTAGTAGCGCGACAGGCCCGCCATGACGCCCGCCACCTTCTTGTTGTCGGTGTCGCGGTAGAGGCGCTTGCCCGGCCTGAGTAGCAGGCGCTTCAGTTGGTCGAGAACCGACGAGGTGGCGCCCTTTGCGCCGTCGGCCTGCGTGTCGTCAGTCTCCTCGTCGTCGGTGCCGTCCATCTGTTGCGGGTTGCCCATGCGGCCTATGATGTCCTGCACGTCGGCGATGTCGATGGCCGCCTTGCCTGCGGCCACCACCTCGTCGAAGAGCTCGGCGATGCGCGCCTCGATGTCGTCCACGATCTCGTGGCCGCCTTCCTTGTTGGCGAAGTAGTTGCGGAGCGAGTCCTCATATTGCTTGAGCAGGTTGTAGGCGTCCTCGTCGATGGCGTAGAGGCGTCCCTGCATGTTGATGGTGATGTTCTTTTTCATGGTCAAAGGTTTTGTTGGTGTTTGTTCTTCAGGTAGTTCACGGTGTTGGCGATCTCGTCCCAGGCCTCATCGAGCTCGTGGAGCGTCTGGCGTCCGAGGTCGGTCAGCTCATAGTATTTGCGGGGAGGTCCCTGTCGGCTCTCCTCCCAGTGGTATTGGAGCACGCCTTCGTTCTTCAGGCGGCTGAGCAGGGGGTAGACCGTGCCCTCCACCACGAGCAGCTCGGCCTCCTTGAGCGAGCGGATCACGTCGGAGGTGTAGGCCGGCTGTCCGTCGAGTAGCAGCAGGATGCAGTATTCGAGCATCCCCTTGCGCATCTGCGATTTGGAGTTGTCTTTCTTCATGTCCGTATGGGTTTAGGATGGTTTCACGGCGCAAAGATAGTGGAATCTTATGTACCTTGCAACACAAAGTACCTGTTTTTGAATAATTTTAATATCCTTTCACAATAAGAAACATTGTTAAACATTCCGGCGTAAGCCTTCACCCGCAGTCACATCCTGTCTCTTCCGTCTGCCTTTAGGGTAGCCTTGCGGTCTCCACGGTCATTGGGAGCTGTTGGCTGTTGTCATTGTTTTTCCGAAAAAGCGGGCCTCTCCAGGTGTTGTCATCTGGAGGGTAGCTGGTGGCTTGCGAGGCGAAGAGAGGGTGGGGCGGGCGTGAAGAAGGAGCCTACGGAAGTCGTTTCCGCGCAAAAAGATGGTCTATCGACCCTCGTGAACTATCCTTTCGGAGCTTGATACGTCTTGAACGACGAGACGACAGCATAGCTATCGATGGCCGATTTGGCATCGATGGAGAAACCAGTGACGCTGATGAAGTTTTCATCCTGCGTTATTTCTGTATAACATGCTGTATTCCAGCGTCTTGTGAAATTATAGAAAAACAGGGCGCATTTTGAGCCATTTGTGTGATATTTTCACGATGTCATCATTAGGGCTCTATGCTAATTTAACCTATATAATTCATGGGAACATAAAAAGGCCAAAAGTACAGTCAGGGTGACCAGCTGTGAGCTGGGTGTCCATACTTTTGCCCCTATAGGGCGTAAGCTCACGCTGCATTCGTTTACCCAGGGTGCCGCTTCGCTTGCCCTGGGCTAAGGACTTTTGGCCTTTGGGCCGTGCAAACGACAGGGACCAGGTGCAGTCAATTGTCTTTCTTATCCCGAAC
>DAIOEQ010000034.1:0-13115 GCA_036746215.1 Prevotella sp. | reverse complement strand
CGCCGTTTCGGAAATGACGGTTTCGAACGCAAAGTTAATGAAAAGTAATTGTAAAACAGCGGTTTTCGCGAATATTTTAGTTAACTTTTTCTGTCTCCAAGTCACTCATTGTTTCGAAACCACCGTTTCGGAAACCACCGTTTCGGATTAGATTTCAACGTGCGCCCGTGATGTTCTCACAAATCTCGAGGCTACATGGGCGCCTGCCAACCCGAAAAAACCGGAAAGGGGCGCAAAGGGGCGGCGACAGCAAAAAAATCGGGAAAACGCTTGGCTGTCTCAGATAAAATTGCGAATTTTACAGAAAATTTCGATTGACCATGATTAAAGAAGTATCCGAAGATATCAAGTACGTGGGTTGCGACGACCCCGAACTCCGTTTGTTTGAGGGTCAGTATGCCACCCCCGAAGGCATGTGCTACAACTCTTATGTCATCCTCGACGACCAGGTTGCCGTGATGGACACCTGCGACGCGCGCTGCGCCGACGAGTGGGCCGAGAAGGTGAAGGAGGCCCTCGGCGACCGCCAGCCCAGCTACCTCGTGGCCCACCACATGGAGCCCGACCACGCGGGCTGCATCGCCCGCCTGCTCACGGCCTACCCGGAGGCGAAGGTGGTGTGCTCGGCCATGGCGCAGAAGATGCTCCGCCAGTTCAACGAGGACCTCAACCTCGACGGCCGCGTGCTGACGGTGAAGGAGGGCGACACGCTGGAGCTGGGCCATCACACCCTGCAGTTCATCGCCGCGCCGTCGGTCCACTGGCCCGAGGTGATGATGAGCTACGTGCCCGAGGAGCAAGTGCTCTTCTCGGCCGACGGCTTCGGCAAGTTCGGCGTGTATGAGGCCGACGCCGACGACTGGGCCTGCGAGGCCCGCCGCTACTACTTCAACATCTGCGGCAAGTATGGCGTGCAGGTGGCCAAGGTGCTTGGCAAGGTGGCCGCGCTGCCCGGCGTGAAGGCCATCTGCCCGCTCCACGGACCCGTGCTCACGGGCAGCGACATGAAGGAGGCCCTCCGCCTCTACAACATCTGGGCCCACTACGAGGTGGAGACGCCAGGCGTGTTCATCGCCTACGCCTCGGCACACGGCGGCACGGCTGAGGCCGCCGAGAAGATGCGCGAGCTGCTCATGCAGCGCGGTTGCCCGAAGGTGGCCATCGCCGACCTCTGCCGCGACGACATGGCCGAGGCCGTGGAGGACGCCTTCCGCTACGGCACGCTGCTCTGTTGCGCCGCCAGCTACGACGCCGGCGTGTTCCCGCCCATGCACACTTTCCTACACAAGCTCTCCATCAAGGCCTACCAGAAGCGCCGCATAGCCCTGCTCGAGAACGGGTCATGGGCGCCATGCGCCGCACGCGCCATGAAGGCGCTCATCGAGAAGATGAAGGACATCACGCTCGTGGAGCCCACCGTGACCATCATGAGCCGCATGCACCGCAGCGACCTGCCCCACATGGAGCGGCTGGCCGACAGCATCATGGAGGCGTTTCAAGAGTAAAGACCACTGAGCGACCGTTGAGCATGAGCAAGATTGTCATCCGGTTCTTTCTCCACTTGTCACGCCTGCCGTGGCGGTTGTTCTTCCTGCTGAGCGACCTGGAGTACCTGCTGATGTACCACGTGGTGCGCTACCGGCGAGCCATCGTGAGGCGCAACCTCACCACATCGTTCCCAGAGAAGTCGGCAGAGGAAATCAAGGCCATCGAGAAGGGCTTCTACCACTGGTTTTGCGACTACTTCTTCGAGACGCTCAAGATGTTCAGCATGAGCCACGAGGAGATGCTACGCCACATCGAGTTTCGCGGGCTGGAGACCGTGGAGGAATGTTTCGACCAGGGCAAGGACTGCGCTGCCTTCCTCGGCCACTACTGCAACTGGGAGTATCTCTCGGCCACCAGTCTCGGAATGGCGCGCCATCCCGAGGCCGCCGTGGGCCTCATCTACCACCCGCTCTACAACAAGACCTTCGACCAGCTCTTCATCGACATACGACAGAGCAAGGGTGGCGTGTGCATACCGAAGCAGCAGATCCTGCGCTATCTCGTGACCTACCGCCGCGAGCGACGCCACAATCTCTTCGGCTACATCGCCGACCAGGGACCGAAGTGGGAGAACATACACCTGTGGCTGCCCTTCCTCGGCCACGAGACGCCCGTCTTCACGGGGGCGGAGCGCATCATGCGCAAGATGCACAACACCGTGTTCTACATCGACCTCGAACGACTGGCGCGCGGACGCTATCGCGCCACTTTCCGGAAAATCAGCGACGACGCCGCGCAAGAGGAGCCCTTTGCCATCACCCACCGCTACTTCGCCCTGCTGGAGCTGTCGATACGCCGCGACCCGCAGTGCTACCTGTGGACACACAACCGGTGGAAGCGCACACGCGAGGAGTTTGAGCGACGCTTCGAAATCAAGGAGGGAAAAGTGGTGCCACGCAAAAAAACAGCCAACCAATGAAGACAACCCTACGCATCAACCCCAAGCACGAAGCGCTGCGCGCTTTCCTGGGAACCATCCCGACCGTGTTTGACCATGAGGGACGAGAAATCTACCGCGACCGCAACGTCATCAAGGTGCTCACGGCGCCAGACGGCACGGAGCTCAACGTGAAGCGCTACTGCGTGCCCAAGGGGCCCAACAGGCTGGTCTACTCGCTCGGCATCCGCAAGCCGAAGGGCCTGCGCGCCTTCCGCTACCCCCAGCGCCTGCTGGCCGCCGACATCGAGACACCGGAGCCCGTGGCCTACATCGAGGAGCGGCAACGGGGCCTCCTGGGCTTCAGCTACCTCGTCAGCATGCAGTGTCCCTACGAGCACACGCTGAAGGACGTGGGCAACGCGGAGGACGGAACCTACGAGGAATTGGCAGAGACCTTCGGACGATTCACGGCCTGGATGCACGACCGCGACATCCTGCACCGCGACTACTCGCCCGGCAACGTGCTCTACCACGTCGACGAGAAGGGGCACCACCACTTCGCGCTGGTCGACATCAACCGCATGCACTTCGGGCCCGTAGGCCAGCGGAGGGGCTGCCTCAACTTCATCAGGTTGTGGGGACCCAAGCGATTCATCGAACTGGCGGTGCGTAGCTACGCCGAGACACGCGGCTTCGACGCCGACGAATGTGTGGCCTACGCACTGAGAAAAAGACGGAAATTCTGGTTGCGCTACGGCAAGAAGCACCGCGTGCTGTTCAAGCTGGAATTATAAGCTGTCGCCCAACGCAACAGGAAGACAACGACGGACATCCGCGCCCGACCGCGAATATCCGCATCAACGGCAAGGGAAACCAACAACCCGCAAGATTAACATGGAAAACCAACAGCCCACATACAAGCATTTCATCATCACGCTCTTCAACCTGAAGATATGGAAGGAGGACAAGACACACCGCGCCACGCAGACCGCCGACTGGCTCGCGCAGCGCTTCGACCTCTTCGAGCGGTTCTGCCTGCCATCGGTGGCGGGACAGACCAACAAGAATTTCATATGGCTTTGCCTCTTCGACAAGGACACACCCGCCGAGATGCGACAGCGCATCGAGGGCTACCAGCGGCAGGTGCCGCAACTGCGCGCCTGCTTCTTCAGCGCCGAGGAGGCAGCGGAATTTCTCAGCCATGAAGAGGCGGTCAACTGCCGCTTCATCCGCCGCACCGTCAGGAACCTGCTCAGCGACGACGACCGATTTGTCATCACCAGCAACCTCGACAACGACGACGCGCTCAGTCGCGACTACGTGGAGCGTGTGCAGGAGCTCTTCCTCGCACACCCGTGCCACACGCTCTACAGCTTCGTGTGGGGCATGCAGTATTTCGTGCGACTCAACGCCGTGGTGCGCATGCACTATCCGCACAACCACTTTCTCACCTTGGTGGAAGAGGCGCAAGGCGACTTCCACACCGTGCAGTATTATGGGCACGCAAGGGCGCGCAAGGTGCTGCCCAACGTGGACATCGCCGAAAAGCCTTACTGGTTGGAGAACGTCCACGGGCATAACGTGAGCAACGAGCTTCGCATCACCAGCCGCGTGCGCTACACACCCTGTCTGGGCGCTGTCGACCTGCGGACGTTCGGCGTCGACAAGCGGTTCTCCGTGGCGCGCAACCTCTACAACTTCACCGTCAAGCTGCCGGTCTACTTCGTGAAGATTGCCGTCTGGCGACTGAAAAAGAAAATCAACAAGAAAAAATAGGCGCGAGGAAGGAGCGACCTTGTCGCACGACACCAAACGCAAGAAGGGCGGGCACCCATGATGGATGCCCGCCCTTCTTGCGTGACGTGACAGGAGACGACGCTTGTTGAGAGAGGAGACGACGCGAGAAGCCCATCCAAATGACGCGAGAAACCCATCCAGATGACGCGAGGAACCCATCCAGATGACGTGAAAAGCCCATCCAGATGACGTGAAAAGCCCATCCAAATAACGCGAGGCGTCACGTAATGGCCTTGCGTCTTACCGCGAAGCGGACATGTCCTCCGTGGCCGTTGTGAAAGCTGCTTTCTCGAAATACCCGTTGCCCAACTTGCGGCTCATCTCGAGCGCGTTGACTTTCATGGCCGTATAGGCCGCGGGGCTGAGGTCGGCCAGCGCCTGGTCGATGTCGCGTAGCGAACTGACGGCGATGCCCAACTGGTTTTCGGTGATGAAAGGCGCCAAGGCGGCCTCCTTCCACACGATGACGGGCAGGCCGGCGCGGAGGTAGAGCGAAGTCTTGTGGGGATTGTTGATGCGGAGGTATTCGCCCCAGTCGCCAGCACACTCGTCAAACGAGTCGCCGTCCCACACCAGTCCGAAGTCGCCCTCCACACTGCCGATGAGCTCTTCCTCGGGCAACTTGCCCATGTAGGTAACCCCAGGCTTGGGCTGCGCCGCATCCTCATAGCCAGGCCCATAGAGCGAGATAGTCCATCCGTGCATCACCTCCTGGAGACGGTAGAGAAACGCGTTGCGCCAGCGACGCAGGTTGCTGGTGTAGACCACACGCCACGGATGATGGGGCGACACATACTGCCGGGGAGTCGCAGCGGTGAGAAAATCAAAAATCTGAAGGTTGTAGAGGCGACCCTGGAATTGCTGGCTCTTCATGTAGTTGAGCATCGTCGGGTTGTGGACGATGAGCGCGTCGGTCTTGTTGAGGAGATAACGCTCGCGCTCAGCGGTGATCTTCTTGCGCCTAAAAGCGTCAAGGTCGTGGACAATGGTCACCACCTTCGCGCCTTTCCAGTGGGCAAACGTGCAAGCCAAGTGATAAAACTTCTTCATCGGATACTGCAAGCACAGGTTGTCACCTCTGTGCACGGCTGTCAGGATGCGGACCACGCCACACAACTTGATGAGGAAGCGCGACACGGGATTGACACTCTTGTGCATCGGGGTCAGGTTGTGATAACCCAATTGGCGGAACACATTGTCAACGTCGGTCTTGGCCTTGCTGACCGTGATGACCTCAATATAATGATTCATGCTTTCTACGTTTTTTCTCCTTAGAGAACGCTGCTCCTTTTATTATATTATACGATGCGGACAAAAAACAAGCGCTACGCCTGTCATTTTCGGCCTTCTGCGCACCCGGAAAGGAAATTCAAGGCCATATCCTTGCCTGTCAAGCGAAAAAAGATTATATTTGCAAGGTCATAACTTCAAGTTCATATCTCATGCCCTTAACTATCGGAGTCATCATTTCCACCTACAACAATCCGCAATGGTTGGAGAAGACCTTGTGGGGATACGAGGCACAAACAAGGCCCGCCGACGAGATCATCATCGCCGATGACGGGTCGGGGCCTGAGACGGCTGCCCTCATCAGGCGCTTTGAGGGTGTGCTGCCCATCCGCCACGTGTGGCAGGAGGACAGGGGCTTTCGCAAGACAGCCATCCTCAACAAGGCTCTCAACCATGCCGAAAGTATCTATCTCGTCTTCACCGACCAAGACTGCGTGCCACGCCCCGACTTCCTCGCCACCCATGAGCGGTTGGCCCGGCGCGGGCACTTCCTGTCGGGAGGCTACTTCAAGTTGCCCATGGACATCAGCCGGCAGCTCACGCGAGACGACATCCTGTCGGGGCGCGCGTTCCACCTGTCGTGGCTGAAGGAGCAGGGACTGGAGCGCTCGTTCAAGTGGACCAAGCTCATCGGCAACCCCGCCTTTGCCTGGCTCATGAACCACATCACGCCCACCCACGCCACATGGAACGGCATGAACAGCAGCGGATGGCGTGACGACCTGCTGGAGGCCAACGGCTTCGACGAGCGCATGCAGTATGGGGGCGAGGACCGCGAACTGGGCGAGCGACTGGCCAATGCGGGCATTCACGGCCGACAGATACGTTACAGCGCCGTCACGCTGCACCTCGACCACAGCCGTCCCTACGTCAACGAGGAGGCTTGGCGGCTCAACAACGCCATCCGAAAGGAGACCAAGCGCTCGCACCTCACGCGAACGGACTACGGACTCGACTGCCACGCGCATGAGGAAGACTACTGAACGCCCCCACACGCACATCCCACCCTTCACCTCAACAAATACGCTCGCTCCGCCACAACATCCACCCTCAATCACTTGCCATCACCCTCAATCACCACAGACATGAAGCACAACATCTTGCGCATGGCCATCTCGCTACTCGCCTGCGCCCTCACCACAGTAAGCGCCAAGGCGCAAACGACCGCCCTGCCACAGGCCGTGACCGTCTTCAGCGACCCCTACATGGGCATTCCCGTACGCATCCCCGCCTTGACGACGACACGCGACGGGGGCTTGCTGGCCATGGTCGACTACCGCCACAACTTCTCCGACATCGGCTGGGAGAACGGGGGCACCTACCGCCTTGACATTCTCATGCGTCGGAGCGACGACGGCGGGCGCACATGGGGCCCCGTCACGACGGTCGTGCAGGGCCGCGACGACTTCGGATACGGCGACCCCAGCGTGGTGGCCGACCGCGACAGCGCCGGACTGGTGCTCATGCAGGCCGTGAGCGGCAACGTGCCTTACATCTACGCCTCGGCAGCGAAGCCACAGCACGCCACCTTCTTCCGAAGCACGGACGGGGGCAAGACATGGGACAAGGGGCATGACGTGGCGCCCAGCATCTACAGCCTCTACAAGGCCGAGCAACCCCTGAGCCAGCAGAAGGGCTTCTTCCTCACCTCGGGAAAAATCACGCAAAGCCGCCTCATCAAGAAAGGCAAGTATTATCGGCTCTACATGGCCCACCCCATCCTCCATGTGGGTGCCTTCGTCATCTACAGCGACGACTTCGGACGCACATGGCAAGTGCTGGGTGGCGCGGCCACCATTCCCGGCCCCGACGGCGACGAGTCGAAGGTCGAGGAGTTGCCCGACGGCAGCGTGCTGCTCAGCTGCCGCAAGTTCAGCAGCCTCGGAAGGCGTTTCAACGTCTTCGTCTACAAGGACAAGAAGCGTGCCGTAGGCTCCTGGCAGACGGCGCAAGACGCCAAGGCCATGGCAGGCTGCACCCGATGCAACGGCGACGTGGTGGTGGTGCCGGCACGCCGCGCAGCCGATGGACGCAAGACATGGCTCGCCATCCAGTCAATCCCGCAGAGCAAAACGCGTGACCACCTGGGCTTCTTCTACCGTGAGGTGCCGCGCCGCGGAGCCGACCTCGCGCCCACATTGGCCGAGCATTGGCAGCGCGGCGCCATGATACACGAAGGAACGGCGGCTTATTCTACCCTCTCGGTCTTCAGCGACAACACCGTGGGCATCCTCTATGAGGCCAACCTCGACAGCGACAACACGGGTTATGAGATACGGTTCATGCGACTGAGCCTGGGACAAATCACCAACGGCACCTACACGGCCCGCTCCTCGAAATAACCACCGCGACCTGCCATAGGATTGACTACGACCCAAAAAGTATTGCCGAGCTCGCGCTCACCAGAAGTCTCATAGCGAAAGGCTCTCCATGTGCAAAATGACACGCAAACCATAAATTATTAGTCTTTTTGTTTGTTAATATGACAATATTTTAATAATTTTGCCGCATAAAACATCGATTGATAATCAAAACAAGTGTGCTTATGAAGAAAATTCTACTTCTTTTTGTGGCCATGATGACCGTGTTGGGCGTGACCGCAAAGACCAGTGACGAGAGCAATGTGAACCTCATCGGATCGTTTGAGCCTGCCGATGGCGACTACGAGGGAGTGGTCGTGGGGGCACCAAAGGTGATGCAGCTCACCTTGGTGAACAAGGGAACGACGACGGTTGCCGCCCATGACATCAACCTCTATGTGGAAAACCCGCAGGACGATGACGACTACTTCTACATCGGCTCAGGCACATACAGCTGCCCGGCCATCGCCCCAGGCGACACCGTGAAGGCCCAATGGACCGTCACTTTCCCCAAGGCAGGCACCTATTACCTGTCGGCCTACGACAACCTGACGGAGGACAGCTACGAGTCGGACTACTTCACCGTGAGCGAACCTGCTGAGAAAAATCATGCTGACACCACCATTATCATTCGCCCCGTGGACAAGATCTGGGGCGCCGTGGTCAACGAGGACAAGCAGATGGAGGTCATCATCAAGAACACGGGAGTGGGCTACAACATCAATCTCAACAGCTTCTTGGTGGGTTGGGACTGGAATGAAGACTACACGGTCGGCGGATACACCAACTATTTCGCCGGAGGCACACTCACGCCGGGCGACTCCGTGAAGTACACCTTCACCTACACGCCGACCAAGACCGGCACTTATTATTTCTACGTCTACGACTACTACACCTTCGACATCGGCGTCATCGACCGCTTCCACGTGTATGCCAACGACCAGGAACTGCAGGCCGCAATAGACGCCGGCAAGGCTGACGGGCCCGATGAGGGCGACACTTACGACGTGGACGGATACGTGACACCCGCCAACAACTCGTATGGCGACATCAAGGTGGGCTCGCCCAAGGAGTTCTCGCTGGTGGTGTTCAACAATGGCGAGAAGGAACTGCCGAGCCACCTCGTCTACCCGGAGGCCACATGCAGCTACGACTACGACGAGTATCAGACCCTGCCGTCGTTCACGGTGCCCGCCATCCCCGCGGGCGACAGTGTGGTGGTCAACTTCACCTACACGCCGACGACGGCCGACAGCTACTACATCAACGCCTACGACAACCTCACGAAAGGCTCCTATCAAAGCTACACGTTCAACGTGGCCGACACCTTCGACGTGATTGTGGCCGACACCACCTTCACCCTCGTACCCGAGGACGGCTTTGCAGGCGCGGTCAACGGACAGGAGAAGAGCTTCCTCCTCACGGTGAAAAACTCTGGCATACACAAGCTCATCAAGTCGTTCACGGTCAACGTGGGTATCGGCATGCTCAACGACGAAGACGCCTACGCCTACGCCCCCGCATTCTACACGGGCAAGATCGAGGCCGGCGACTCCGTCACGAAGCGCATCACCATCACGCCGACATGGGGCGAGGGCGACGCTGAGATATGGATCTACGTGCAGAAGACAAGCGGCAGCCATTCGTTCACCGTCTATCCGTCGTTCAAGATCTATGCCTCGCAGGAGGATTACGACAAGGCCGTGGCTGCCGGCGTGAAGGGTGTCAGCGTGAAGGGACAGACCGAAGACGTGTGGCACACCCTGTCGGGCGCTCGCCTCTCAGGAAAGCCCGCACAGCCTGGCCTCTACATCAACGGAAACAGGAAGGTCGTGGTCAAGTAGGCACCACACCGTGAAAAAGGTGGAGAGGTCACAAGACCATCTGCCAAGAGAAAGGTGCAGCTTCATGGGTTGCACCTTTTTCTTTTGGATACAAAAAACCACAAGATGAAACAAACGCGAAAAGAATGGAGACACGCAGCAAACGGACTTGGGCATGCAAATCGTTATCTTTGCAAGCGAACATAAAACCTATTTGACGATGAAACAAAACCTCGTGACGAAGAGCCTGTTGCTGGCCATCTCCCTCCTTGCCTCGGCTAGCATGGGTGCAGCCGACAGGTTCGTGAGCTTCAAGCAAGGCGACTTGCTTCTCAACCCCGGGAACCAACTGGCGATACGTATGGATGCCAACGACTGCAAGGGCGTGAGCTATGCGGCCAACGCCCTCGCCAAGGACTTCCACAGAGTGACAGGAGGCAAGGCTGTCGTCTCGACTGGGGCGGAGACCGGCGACAAGCCTGCCACAGGCGGTCCCGCCATCATCGTGGGGACCATAGGCCACTCTGCGGCCATCGACAGGCTGGTGAGACAGAAGCGCATCGACGGCAACCTGCTCAAGGGAAAACGCGAGAAATTCATCATCACCATCATCGACCACCAGCTCGTCATCGCGGGCAGCGACCGCCGCGGCACGATCTACGGCATCTACGAACTGTCACAGCAGATGGGCGTGTCGCCATGGTACGACTGGGCAGACGTGCCCACGGAGCACCACGACTCCCTCTTCGCCAACCGGGGCATCTACACCGACGGCGAGCCCGCCGTCAGGTATCGAGGCATCTTTCTCAACGACGAGGCACCATGCCTCACGTCATGGGTCAAAAACACCTACGGGACCAACTATGGCGACCACCGTTTCTACCAGCGCGTCTTCGAACTGGTGCTCCGCCTACGCGGCAACATGATGTGGCCCGCCATGTGGGGATGGAGCTTCTATGCCGACGACCCGGAAAACGAGAAGACCGCCGATGAGATGGGCGTGGTGATGGGCACCTCACACCATGAGCCCATGGCCCGCAACCACCAGGAATACGCCCGCAACCGAAAAGGCTGGGGAGCCTGGAACTACCAGAAGAACAAAGCCAACCTGCAACGATTCTTCCGCGAGGGCATCGAGCGCATGAAGGGAACGGAGCAGATCGTGACCATCGGCATGCGGGGCGACGGCGACGAGGCGATGAGCGACGAGGCCGACACCAAGCTCATGACCGAAATCATCAGCGACCAGCGCAAGATCATCGCGGAGGTCACAGGCAAGAAAGCCAACGAGACGCCACAGGTGTGGGCGCTCTACAAGGAGGTGCTCGACTATTACGACAAGGGCATGAAGGTTCCCGACGACGTGACCCTGCTACTCTGCGACGACAACTGGGGCGACGTGCGCCGTGTGCCAAACGCGCAGGAACGGAAGCACAAGGGCGGATGGGGCCTCTACTACCACGTGGACTACGTGGGCGCGCCACGCAACTCGAAACTGCTCAACGTCACGCCCGTGCAGAACCCCTGGGAGCAGTTGACCCTTGCCTACGAGCATGGCATCGACCGCCTGTGGATCCTCAATGTGGGCGACCTCAAACCCATGGAATACCCCATCAGCCAGTTCATGGACATGGCGTGGAACCCGCACAAGTATGGTGTCGACAACATCACCGGCCACACACGCGACTGGTGCGCCCAGCAGTTTGGCGAGCGACAGGCCGACGAGGCCGCGCGCATTCTCAACCTTGTCTGCAAGTACAACGGGCGCTGCACGCCAGAGATGCTCGACAAGGACACCTACGACCTGGAGAGCGGCGAGTGGCAGGCGGTCGTCAACGAATACCTGAGGCTCGAGGCCGACGCCCTGCGCCAATACAACAGCTTGCCCGAGGCTTATCATGACGCCTACCGGCAAATCATTCTCTTCCCCATCGAGCTGATGAGCAACCTCCACCAAATGTACTATGCGCAGGCACAGAACAACGCCCTTTACCTCCAGAATAACCCCAAGGCCAACCTATGGGCCGACGAGTGTGAGCGGCTCTTCCGGCGCGACGCCGACATCTGCGACTACTACAACCACAAGATGTCGGGCGGCAAGTGGAACGGCATGATGACGCAAAAGCACATCGGCTACACGTCGTGGAACGACAACTTCCCCAAGGACGTCTGTCCCAAGCTCCACCGCGTGTCGCGAGTCGGCACCATCTCGGACAGCAAGGGCGTCGTGGAGATTGAGGCACCCTATTACGTGAGCAAGGTGGATGCCGCTCCACCGAAGGCATCGGGGCAACGGTCAGCGAAAGCGTCTGCCGAGGGAGCCCAGTGGGTTGAAATACCGTTCATGGGAAAGAGCCTGGCAGGCATGACTCTCATGCCCTACGGCAAGAGTGCCAAGGGGGCCAGCATCAGCTACCAGTTCAAGATGACCAATGGCGCCAAGCGGGTTCGCGTGCATGTCATCACCAAGTCGACTCTCGACTACCTCAACAAGGGCGGACTGACCTTCGGCGTCAGCCTCGACGGCGGAGACGCCACGACCATCAACCTCAACGGCAACCTCAACGAGAAGCCCGAAAACATCTACAGCGTCTACTACCCCACGGTGGCGCGCCGCGTGATAGACAAGACGATAGAATTCGACCTGCCCGCCACCGCCGACGGCACCCATACCCTCACGCTCACGCCCAATGATCCCGCCATCGTCTTCGAGAAGATTGTGGTCGACGGCCGACCGCAACGGCCATAGCCTGTCCTCGTGTGAGGCATCACTAAAACAAGAAAAAGGCTCTTCCGGCATTTCACTCGCACCGAAATGCCGGATGAGCCATATATTATAAGGTGAATATCTTTTAATGGAAATATGTCAAAGAGCACCATCAGCAAGGGATGCCGTGCACTGCTTTCGAGGCACCTGCAGTCCTATGTGATAGTGCAAAGTTATAGTTTCCTTTTCTCAAGGCCAAACGCCAATGGGACGTCCCAAGGTACGCCTTTTGCAAAACCGCCTCATGCTTACATACTTACCTTCATGAAGAAGAACGATGCGTCAAGGAGCCTTGAACCTAATGACCCCTCAGGAAACAGCCTGTTCAAGTCATGCTTTGGCAATAAGAATCCCTAAAGCATTTGCGACACGCATGAATCCAGCAAAGTTGTTGCCCCACTGGTTGCAGACAGCCAGTTGTTCGCCGTCCACTGTGGCAATCAAGGTGTCTCGGCCAATGAAGAAACGGGAGGTCACATCCTTGCGCAGCCGCAATTGGTCTTGTATCCAAGCAAGGCGACATAGCTTTGCTGCTCTATGCCTGATACGTAACTCTATAGATAGTTGGTTGACGCGATAGCTGGTTGACTCTATGCACACGGTCCAACAAAGCGCACAAAGCCCCGTTTGGAGCAGCAAAATATACAGGG
>DAIOEQ010000033.1:0-13144 GCA_036746215.1 Prevotella sp. | reverse complement strand
GAAATGTGATGACAAAAGGAGAGGCTCCAGGGGTTGTGAACATGCTCACAAGCCCCGAAGCCTCTCCTTATGCCATGAGTTGCGCCATCGGCACAACTCTTTTCCATTGTTGTCAGCTGGCTGCGATCAGCGCATCACGAGCTTCAGCTTCACCACCTTGTGACCATCGGCGGCAGGCTGCGCGCTCTTGGCGCCACGGTCTCCCTGGTAACGGTCGAACCAGAAGTCGTCCACCTCGGCACCGTCTGCCGACCAGAGATACCCCGTGAACGTGCGGTCGTCGAGGTTCAAGTCGTCGTAGGCGATGGTCATCACATAGTCGTGTGTGGTCCCATCGCTCTGCTGCTCCTTGTAGGTCAGGTAGATGGTGCCGTTGTTGGGGTCGATATACCAGGTGAAGTTGCGCGTGTAGGGCTCCTCGGCAATGTGCTGCTTGCCCGCGGCATCGTAGGTTACCTCATAGTCATACTGAGTGCCCGTGCCACTGATGCTCTTGCTGTTATACTGCTTAAACTCGATGTCGGTGCTATAGAGAATGCTGTCCACGGCCACCCCCGCCGTGTCGATCTCATAGGCCATGAGCTCTCCGCGCCACTGCCCGGCCAGCGTCTGCGCCATGTTGACGCAGAAGTCCTCGTCGTCACCGCTGCTGGGGCGCCCGTCGCCACGGTAGTTGCCACCATAGTTGTAGTTGTAGTACCAGTCGGGTTCCCAGTCGTCACAGCTTGTCAGCATCATGGGCACGGCCAAGAGCAGCAGCGCCCACACCATCTTCATCGTTCTCATCTTGCGTTTCATGTCTTGTTTCTCCTTCTTGTTTTGTTTCATGTCATGGGCAGGCCGTTCACTTGCCGTTTCTGAATATCCTCACCGGGCGGTCGGCTCCGCTGGCCGAGCGTGTGGCGGTGGCGGGCTTGGCGTAGCCGTCATACCAATAGTCGTAGCCATAGTTGTAATCGCTCCAGTTGGGCGACGACACGTGGGTCATCTGGAAGTCGACCACCGAGTTGCCATAGAGGATACTGCCGTCGAAGTAGTTGTCGTCGAGCCGGTAGTTGGCTATCTCCACATAGCTGTCTTCCTCCAGCAGGTGCAGGCGGATGACACCGTTGCGCACGGTCCACTCCGTGTGGTTGGCCACATAGCGCCAGGGGGCGTCGCCGGCGTAATGGTCTATCCAGTAGCCCTTGCCCGAACTGTAACGATAGGGGTCGCGCAGGAAGCAGAGCTCCGTGTAAGTGGCGTCGTAGGTGTATCCGTCGTAGACGGAACTGACATACATGTTGCCCCGCCAGGTGCCTTCAAGCGTGTAGGCTATGTTCGAGTCCTCGTCACACGAAGTGAGCGTCAAGGCCATCAGGGCCACAAGGGCCACGGTCATTAGGGTAGAAATCTTTTTCATAATCGCGGTGTTTTGGATGTTTTTACTTTTATATGCTGCAAAAATAGTCATTCTTTCCCATCCCCACAAGTGTTATATTCCTATTCTTCCGGGGAAAATCCCTATCCCCGAAGAGGGAAACAAGCCCATGACAGCCACGCCCGCCATCAGCCACATCCGCAAAATATCATTAATTATTGAAAAAACCATCGGCTCTAACCCTGTTTCTCCACCTATTTTCGTATTTTTGCATACAAATTAAACAACATAACAAACCAAAGAAAACAAAAAAATGAGAACTGTTTACGAGTTTTCGGTCAAGGACCGCAAAGGTGGCAACGTTTCACTCAAAGAATATTCCAATGAGGTGCTCCTCATTGTCAACACGGCCACGAAGTGCGGTTTCACCCCCACCTACACGGAGCTGGAGGCGCTCTACAAGAAATACCATGCGCAAGGATTCGAAATCCTCGACTTCCCCTGCAACCAGTTTGGACAGCAGGCACCAGGCACCGACGAGAAGATACACGAGTTCTGCAAGCTCACCTATGGCACCGAATTCCCACGGTTCAAGAAGGTCAAGGTCAACGGCCCCGACGCCGACCCCCTGTTCAAGTTTCTCAAGGAACAGAAGGGCTTCGCCGGCTTTGACATGACCAACAAGATAGCTCCCGTACTGGTGGACCTGCTCGACAAGGCCGATCCCAACTGGCGCGAGACACCCGACATCAAGTGGAACTTCACCAAGTTCCTCGTCAACAAGAAAGGACAGGTAGTCAAGCGCTACGAGCCCACGGAAAAGATCGAGAACATAGCCAAGGACGTGGAGGAGCTCCTGGCCTAACCATCAACCCTCAACCCATAAGAACATGGAACACACCAAGTGTCTCATCATCGGCAGCGGCCCCGCAGGATACACGGCGGCCATCTATGCCGGACGAGCCAACCTCAGCCCCATCGAGTATTGTGGCATACAGACGGGCGGACAACTGACCCAGACCACCATCGTGGAGAACTTCCCCGGATACCCCGAGGGAGTCGACGCCAACCAGATGATGATGGAAATCAGACAGCAGGCCGAGCGCTTCGGCGCCGACATCCGCGACGGCATCATCACCGACGTGGATCTCACGAAGCGTCCCTATGTGGTCACCACCGACCGCGGCGACCAGGTGGAGGCCGACACCATCATCATCGCCACGGGAGCCTCGGCCAAATACTTAGGGCTCGACGACGAGAAGAAATACAACGGACAGGGCGTATCGGCCTGTGCCACATGCGACGGCTTCTTCTACCGCAAGAAGGTCGTGGCGGTAGTGGGCGGCGGCGACACGGCCTGCGAGGAGGCCACCTACCTGGCCGGACTCTGCAAGAAGGTCTACATGATCGTGCGCAAGCCTTATCTGCGCGCCTCCGACATCATGCGCAAGCGTGTGGAGGAAAACGCCAAGATTGAGATACTCTACGAGACCAACACCCTGGGACTCTATGGCGACAACGGCGTGGAGGGAGCCCATGTGGTGTGGCGCAAGGGAGAGACTGACGAGAAACGGTATGACCTGCCCATCGACGGTTTCTTCCTGGCCATCGGCCACAAGCCCAACACCGACATCTTCCGCGGCAAGGTGGACATGGACGAGGTGGGCTACATCAAGACAGAGGGAGCCTCGCCACGCACCAGCGTGCCGGGCGTCTTCGCGGCAGGCGACTGCGCCGACCCGTCTTACCGGCAGGCCATCGTGGCAGCCGGATCGGGATGCAAGGCCGCCCTGGAGGCTGAGTGGTTTCTCAACCGGTAGCCGCGGCGGTCAGCGGCGCTTCACCCACGGGCTCACCCAAAGGCCCAGGAAGGTCAGCGCGCCATTGAGCATCAGCAGCTCATAGCCAAACTGATAGCCCGTGGTGCGGCTCACCACATCATTGAGCGCATAGCACAACACAGGAGAGGCGACAGCGACATAGGGTACCACCCGGTCGTTGGCGCCTCTTTTCGTGAGCAGCCCGTAGGCGAAAAGGCCCAGCAAAGGGCCATAGGTGTAAGAGCAAAGGATGTAGATGGCGTCGATGACGCTGGTGGAGTTGATGGCGCGAAAGGCCAAGATAAACAAGATGAAGACCACCGCGATGCCCACATGGGCACGCTTGCGGAGGCGTTCGTCATCAGGGCGGCCACAGATGTCGACACAACAACTGGTGGTGAGCGAGGTCAGCGCCGAGTCGGCGCTACTGAACGAGGCAGCCACAATGCCCACCGTGAAGAGCACCACGACGACCGACCCCAACCGCCCCGTGGCGGCAAAAAGGGGCAACAGCTCATCGCCCGACTGGGGCAACGCCACACCCTGGCGCTGGGCCAGCAGCAATAGCAACACGCCCAGCCCCATGAACAACAGGTTGGCGGGCACAAAGGCGAATCCATAGGTGCACATGTCTTTCTGAGCCTCGCGCAGGGTCTTGCACGTCAGGTTCTTCTGCATCATGTCTTGGTCGAGGCCCGTCATCACAATCACGATGAACACGCCACTGAGAAACTGCTTCCAAAAGTTTTGCTTCGACACCCAGTCGTCCATCACAAACATGCGCGAATGACTGTCGGCGGCAATGGCCGAGAGCGCCTCAGGCACCGTCATGCCCAAAGCGCCCACCACATGGATGATGATGAGCAGCAACGCGGCAAACATGCACGTGGTCTGGAAAGTGTCGGTCCACACCAGTGTCTTCACGCCTCCACGACGGGTGTAGAGCCAGATGAGCGCCACCATCACAACCACCGTCAACGGGAAGGGCACACCATAGCCATCGAGCACGAAACGTTGCAGGATGATGCACACCACATAAAAGCGCACGGCGGCGCCCGTCATCTTCGAAACGAGGAAGAACCAAGCGCCTGTCTTGTAGGAGCGGCGGCCAAGCCGCTGGCCCAGGTAGGTGTAGATGGTGGTCAGGTTCAGCTTGTAGTAGACAGGCAGCAAGAGAAAGGCCACGGCAAAATAGCCTAAGATGAAGCCCAGGCAGGTTTGCACGTAGGTCATCTGCGTCTTCATCACCATGCCCGGCACCGAAACAAAGGTCACGCCCGAGATGGACGCGCCCACCATGCCAAAGGCCACCATGTACCAGGGCGAACGACGGTTGGCACGATAAAAAGCATCGTTGGAAGAGCGCCGGGCGGTGAAGCGGCTCAAGACAAACAAGGCGCAAAAATAAAGGATGACGGTCAGAAGTATGTCCATAACGACGGATAATTGAAAAGGCCCTGCGGCTGCCATAGCCGCAGGGCCTGAGATTCATTCTTGTTTTTCCATTTGGCGCAGCACGTCGACAGCGGCGGCCACCGAAGGCACTTCCTTCACCTGGATGAGACGATGGCCATGAGAGTCCTTGAACTGGCAACGACGGGGATTGGCCATGACATAGCGGATGATGCGGCCAAAGGCCTTGCTCTGGTAGAACGGACTGTCTTGCTGGGAGACAAACTGGAGGTTCATGAGCCCATGGCGCAACACAATCTTCTCGCAGCCAAGACGCTTGCCCACACGACGGAGCGTCACCACCTGCATCAGTTCCTCACCCTCGTGGGGCACCGGGCCGAAGCGATCTTCCAGTCGCTTGCGGTAAGCGTCGAGCGCCTCATCGCGGTCGATGTTGTCGAGCTCACGGTAGAGCAACATGCGCTCCGCGCTGCCGGGGACATAGGTCTCGGGGAAATACATCTGCAGGTCGCTGTCGACAGCGCAGTCTTCCACAAACTCATCGCCAGAAACCTCCTTACCCTGGGCGATGTCCTGGGCATAGAGGTCGGAGAACTCGTCGTTCTTCAGCTCCGTCACCGCCTGGTTGAGTATCTTCTGGTAGGTCTCATATCCCAAGTCTTCCATGAAACCACTCTGCTCCGCGCCCAGCAGGTTGCCGGCTCCTCGGATGTCGAGGTCTTGCATGGCCAGGTTGAAACCGCTGCCCAACTCGGAGAAGGTCTCCAAGGCCTCGAGACGCCGGCGAGCCTCGGGGGTGAGCACACTGCGCGGCGGCGCCATGAGATAACAGAACGCCTTGCGGTTGCTGCGCCCCACACGGCCTCGCATCTGGTGCAGGTCCGAAAGGCCGAAGTGGTGGGCGTCGTTGATGATGATGGTGTTGGCGTTGGAGATGTCGATGCCATTCTCCACAATGGTGGTGGAGAGAAGCACGTCATAGTCGTAATTGATGAAGCCCATGATGATTTCCTCCAGCTTCTCGGGAGGCATCTGGCCGTGCCCGATGGCCACGCGGGCGTCAGGCACATACTTGTGGATGATCTCGGCAATGTGCTGCAAACCGGCTATGCGGTCGCTCACGAAGTAGACCTGTCCGTTGCGGCTCATCTCGAAATTGATGGCGTCGGCGATGACGCTTCCCTCAAAGGTGCAGATTTCCGTGTGTATGGGATAGCGGTTGGGGGGCGGCGTGCGGATGATGCTCATGTCACGGGCGCCCATGAGAGAGAACTGCAAGGTGCGCGGAATGGGGGTAGCCGACATGGTGAGGGTGTCGATGTTTGTTTTCAACTTTCGGAGCTTTTCCTTGGTTGAGACGCCAAACTTCTGTTCCTCGTCGATGATGAGCAGTCCCAGGTCGTGCCACTTCACGCTCTTTCCCAGGAGCTTGTGCGTGCCCACGACAATGTCTACCTTGCCTGTCTCCAGGTCGGCCAGCACCTGCTTGGTCTGCTTGGCCGAGCGGGCGCGAGAGAGGTAGTCGACCCTGACGGGGAAGTCTTTCAGGCGCGACCGGAAAGTCTGGTAATGCTGATAGGCCAGCACCGTGGTGGGCACCAAGACCGCCACCTGCTTGGAGTCGCACGCGGCCTTGAAGGCTGCGCGCACCGCAATCTCTGTCTTTCCGAAGCCCACATCGCCACAGACCAACCTGTCCATGGGCTGCGCGCGCTCCATGTCGGCCTTCACCTCCTGCGTGGTGCGAAGCTGGTCGGGCGTGTCCTCATAGAGGAAGCTGGCCTCCAGCTCGTGCTGCATGAAGTTGTCGGGAGAAAATGCGTATCCCTTCTCATGGCGACGCTTGGCATACAGGCGAATGAGATCGCGGGCGATGTCCTTGATTTTCTTCTTGGTCTTCTCCTTCAGGCGTTCCCATGCGCCAGTGCCGAGCGTGCTCAGCCGGGGCGGTTCGCCCGTGTCGCTGCGACGGTACTTGGATATCTTGTAGAGCGAATGGATGGACACATCCACCTTGTCATTGTTCTGGTAGATGATGCGGATGACCTCCTGGTAGGTGCCGTCGGGCGTTGGCACGCGCACCAGGCCGCCAAACTTGCCGATGCCGAGGTCCACATGCACGATGTAGTCACCTGGCTCCATCTCCTGCAGTTCCTTCATGGTGAGGGCCATCTTGCCCGCCCGCGCACTGTCCGACTTGAGATTGTTCTTATGGAAGCGGTCGAAAATCTGGTGGTCGGTGAAGAAACAAGCGCGCAAGTCGTTGTCGGCAAACCCCTCGTGCACCGTCTTGTCGACGGGCGTGAACGTGATGCGCGAACGCTGGGCGTTGGAGGCGGAGCGTTCCTGGTCGGCACCTGTCTCATCAAAGATGTCCTTCAGACGCTCCTGTTGCTTCACGCTGTCTGCCAAGATATAAATCTTATAGCCTTGGAGGAGATAGTCTTCAAGGGCTTGCCGGAGAAGGTCGAAGTTCTTGTGGAATAAGGGTTGCGGGGTGGTGTGAAAGCTGATGTGCACGCTTTCTCGATGGGCCAGGACGGCCTTTGCGTCGGATGAAGAGGGCTTGTCGGTCACTGAGGGACCAAAAAAGACGTGCTGGAAACGGTCGGCGTCACGCATGAAACAGGCTGATGTGCAAAGGTTCATGTCACGTGTCATGTCGCGCCGTATCTGCTCTTGTTCCATCTCGGTGGCGCCTTCGAGACGTTCCGTGAGCGCCTGTGAGGAGAAGCCCTCATTATATATGCGCTCCACGGTGTCGCGCACAAAGGCCAGGTCCTTCATTGCCAGTACGGCATCGTCGGGCAAGAACTCTAAGAAGGGCACCTTCTCGGTGGTTGTCGACGCCAGCTCAGGCACAATTTCAATCTCTGTCTTGCGGTCTTTCGACAACTGGTCTTCCACCGTAAACGTGCGGATAGTGTCCACCTCGTCTCCAAAGAAATCAATACGGAAAGGCAACTCGCTGGAGAAGGAATAGATGTCGAGGATGCTTCCGCGCACGGCAAACTGTCCGGGCTCATAAACATAGTCGACCTCCTTGAAGCCCAGGTCGCGCAAACGGTGCACCAGGTCGGTGACGTCAATGGTCTGGTTGGTCTTCAGCGACACGCGCCGCTCATCGAGATGCGTCTGCGACACGACAAGCTCGGCCAGCGCTTCCGGGTAGGTCACGATGAATAGCGGGCGACGTTCAGCAGACGATCCGCCTGCCTCTTGCCCGACATGCGCGGCTACCTTGGCCAAGACCTCTGTGCGCAAGATGCCGTTGGCGGCGTCACGCTGACCGTATTTCACGGCCCGTCGGTAGCTCGATGGGAAGAACAGGGGCTCGTAAGGTTGGTCGGGCGTGCCTACCGAAGGCTCCGCGCCACTGGCCGCCTGGCCGTTGAGGTCATTGTAAAAGTAGCCAGCCTCATCAGCGTCGGCCAGCACAAACACCACGTCGCGGCACAAGCGCCGGGCCACCGAGCCAAAGAGCATCGGAGCGGAAGAGGCCAATAACCCTCGCAGGAAAACGTCTCTCACCGATCGGTCTCCCAGCGAATGAAGCATGGCACCCGCCTGGGGCAAGGTGCCATAGAGTTTCTGAATGTCGTTTAAGTTCAATGCTTTATCTTTGGATAGTTCCGGAACCAGCCGTCGAGCCTCAGCCTCATGACACCAAAGAGCGCTTCACTGAAGATGCCTCCGCTCATCTTGCTGGTGCCCTCCTTGCGGTTGACAAAGACCACCGACACCTCCTTAATCTTAAATCCAATGCGATAGGCGGTATACTTCATCTCAATCTGGAAGGCGTAGCCCTTGAAACGGATCTTGTCGAGCTCAATGGTCTCAAGCACGCGGCGGCGATAGCAAACGAAACCCGCTGTGGTGTCGTGCACGTCTATGCCCGTCACGAAGCGCACATACTGGGATGCGAAATAGCTCATCAGAACGCGTCCCATCGGCCAGTTGACCACATTCACGCCCGTGATGTAGCGGGATCCCACCGCCACGTCGCCTCCCTCATCATGGCAAGCGGCGTAGAGGCGCGGCAAGTCATGCGGGTTGTGACTGAAGTCGGCGTCCATCTCAAAGACATATTCATACTGACGCGCCAAGGCCCACTTAAATCCCGTGATGTAAGCGGTGCCAAGCCCTTGCTTGCCGGAACGCTCCACGAGAAACAGCCGGTCGGCAAACTCGTCGCGCATCAGCCGTTTCACGATGTCGGCGGTGCCGTCGGGACTGCCGTCATCAATGACGAGGATATGGAAACACTTGTCCAACGAGAAAACCGCACGGATGATTTTCTCCATGTTCTCTTTCTCGTTGTATGTGGGAATGATAACTATCGAGTCACTTTCATGCATAGCAATTAGTCTGTTTATATGTGAACGTGCCCGTCTCCAGGCACTCCTTTTCTTGCAAAATTATAAAATAATGGAGGAAGTTCCAAATCTTTCCAACAGAAAAGGGACGCTTTTTTCAAAAATCCCAATCACGGAACGAGCAACAATATCACTGGTCCTTGTTTTCGACATACCCTTGGTATTCGGGCACCAAGCTGTCCATGATGGTCTGATAGCTGGCCGTCTCCATTTCCTTCTCAAACTCGCGTCCCTTTCCCTTCTGCTCGATGGGCTTGTGGATGGTGAGCGTGAGCGGGTGCCATGTGACCCAGTGCCAGTCACGTGTGCGTGGCATGACATCGAAAGAGCCGTTGATGGTCAGTGGGCATACAGGCAATTGCAACTCGTCGGCGAGCATGAACGCGCCACGGCGAAACTTGCCCATGTGGCCAGTGAACGTGCGTGCCCCCTCCGGGAAGACCACCAGCGACATGCCGTCGCGCAACACCTTGCGTGCCTCATCGTAGGTGGCCTTGATCTTCGACACGCCACTGCGATCCACGAAGATGTGATGCGCGTAAACACAAGCCATACCCACAAAGGGCACCTTGCGCAACGACCGTTTCATCATCCACTTGAAATTACGGTCCAGGAACCCATAAATCAAGAAAATGTCGAACGCGCCTTGGTGGTTGGCCACAAAGACGTACGACTGTCCCTCGCGCAGGTTCTCACGTCCCTCCACCTTGACGGGCAGAAACAACAGGCGCACCACCAGGCGCGACCAATATTTACCTGGGTAGTAGCCCCAGAAATGTCCGTTGCCCAGAAGGCATCCGACAACTGTTGTCAGGGCTGTCACGACTGACGCCAACAAGAAGATGGGCAGCACGACACAGAGCTGATAAAGACGATAGATGAATTTCATTTTCGGATTTTATGTAACGTTATCACTGCTATTTCGGGCGAGATGCCGAAGCGGAAGGGCACCAATCCGCCCAGGCCCGACGAGACGAATAGCTGGCTTCGTCCCTTGGCGTAGTGCCCATAGTCCTCAGCGTAGGCCAGGCTGGTGGGCCGCCAGCCCAAGACCGACATCTGCCCGCCATGTGTGTGCCCGCTGAGCGTGAGCGCCACGCGGCCTGTCGGCACAATGGTCTCATCCCATGCCGCGGGATTGTGTTGCAACATAATGGTGAAGGCCCGCTCGCCCACTCCCCGCATGGTCTTCTCAAAGCTGGCGCTGTCGGGGTCGCCGAAGTTCTGCTCGCCAGCGATGACGATGGAATCCTGCCCGCGGCGGATGGCGACATGCTCGTTGAGCAGCAGCCGCCACCCACATTGCCGCTCACGGGCGATGGTCTCCGCCCGGTTGGCTGCTTCGATTTCCGCGCCCTCGTGCACATACTTGCTGTAGTCGTGGTTGCCAAGCACGGATATGACGCCATCGCGTGCTCGCAACGATGCCAGCAAGCCTTGTGCCCCACGAATCTCCTGCGGGCGTATGTTTTGCAAGTCGCCGGTGAAGGCGATGAGATCAGCGTGCTGGGCGTTGATGCTGTCAATGTCGCGCCGCAGCAAGCCTATGTTGCGCGTCTCCAGTGTGCCCACGTGGGCATCTGTGAAGTGGACGATGCGGTATCCGTCGAAGGCGGTCGGCAGGTCGTCGAAGTAGAGATCCACGTGTTTCACCTCAAACTTGTCGATGCCGACCATGAAACCGTAGACCAGCACATACCAGTTGCACACGATGAGCACCAGCGCCAGGACGTTTCCCCAATTGTGGTGGCCTCCGCAGAGCCTGCAACACAGGTAACCCAATCCCGAGCAGACCATGAAGAGGGCCTTGGGCACCACCAGCAACCCCATGAGCACCATGTAAACATTAACCCATGTCAAGTCGTTGGGCACAAAGTTGCGTATGGTGGCCAGCGCCACGGAGTAGACGAGCATCACCACTCCTGGCGCCCACCACAACGCTCGCCGCCACCAGCCATAACCGCGGCGGTGGCGCCAATGGTGCCAATCGATGTAAAGGTCGGGCAACACGATAGCCAGGATGATGGGTATGATAAGTCGCGCTATCATAAGGATTGGTGTGGATAATGGTGTATCTTTGCGGGGTTGTTATCAAGGTCACTTCAACAAGCTGGCTCCCAGGAAGCGGCGCATCAGTTCGACGGGGACTCCTCGGCGACGCGCATAGTCGCGCAACTGATCCTCTCCAATCTTCCCAAGGTCAAAGTATCTTGCCTTCGGGTGGGCAAACATAAAGCCCGACACCGACGCGTGAGGTTGCATCATGCCCGCCTCGGTGAGGCGTATGCCAATCTGCTTCATGCCAATGAGGTCTGAGAGCAGGAAGTTGACGCTGGTGTCGGGCAGTGAGGGATAGCCCACGGCGGGGCGTATGCCCTGGTAGCGCTCAGCATGAATGTCGTTCATCGACAGGTGTTCATCGGGCGCATAGCCCCAATAATGGCGTCTCACCTGAAGGTGCATCAGCTCTGCCGTAGCCTCAGCCAACCTGTCGGCGAGCACCTGCGCGAGCATGCGCTGGTAGGCATCGTCGCACCCCTCATGCTCCATGCTTGGCTCGACGGTGGTGGCAAACGCCCCTACCCTGTCGGCCATGCCCGATGACAACGGACGCACAAAGTCGGCCAGGCACAATGTGGGTTGCCCTTCAACTGAGGGTCTCTGCTGTCTCAGCATGGGAATGCGCATGCCTCCCATGACCAGGTCGTCGCCATCGCTGTTGGCCTCCATGACTTCAAACACGGCATAGGTGTGGTAGCGTCCCTCCCATCGGTCGAGCACGCGGTTGGCGTCACTTTGAAGTTGCGCTTGCTGCTCCTTGGGCTTGCCGTTCATGCCCCATGCGTGAAAGAAATAAATCCAGTTGATGTAAGGCCGAACCTCACAGATGCTGTATGTCAGTTTCATGCGTCAGCCTTTCCCTCCCCACCCTCGGGGAGACGGAAGCGGACGGGCTCGCCATGATAGCGACTGTCGAACGCGCCCTCATCGAACACCACGTGGCCGTTGCAGAGCGTCTTGGCGACACGCCAGTCGTAGCGTTGCCCCGTCATGGGGCTCCATCCGCACTTGCTCTGTATGAGGTCGTCGGTGACCGTCCAAGGGTCGTTGGGCCTGACGACGACCACGTCGGCCTTGTAGCCTGGGCGCAGGAAGCCGCGCTGGCTGACGCCAAACAGGCGCGCGGGATTGTGGCACATGAGCCTCACCAGTTGTTGGATAGTCAAGACGCCTTGGTCGACCAGCGCCAGCATCGACACCAATGAGAACTGCACCATGGGCATGCCCGAAGCCGCCTTGGCGCAACCGCCTTGCTTGTCTTTCAACTGGTGTGGTGCATGGTCGGTGCCGACCGTCGTGATGTGGCCATCGGAGAGAGCCTTCCGCAGCGCCTCACGGTCCTCGGGCCGCTTCACGGCGGGGTTGCACTTGATGAGCGCGCCCTTCTCCATGTAGTCGAGATTGGAGAACCACAGGTGTGCGATGACCGCTTCGGCGGTGATGAGGGGCAAGGACTGGTCATTCGCGCCGCAGCCCGGCTCAAACAGTTGCAGCTCCTTCTCGGTGGTGACATGTGCCACGTGGAGGCGTGTGCCAAACTGCCTCGCGAGGTTGACTGCGAGCGCCGAACTCTCGTAGCAAGCCTCCTCCGACCGGATGAGCGGGTGCAACATGATGGGAGGGTCGTCACCATAGGCTTCCTTCATGCGCTTCATGTTTTGGTCGATAATGGTGGAGTCTTCGCAATGGCTCATCAGGGGGAGCCCCAATGCGGCGCAGGTCTTGAAGACATCGATGAGCGACCCGAGGCGATCCACCAGCATGTTGCCCGTGGAAGCGCCCATGAAAAGCTTGATGCCCGGCAGGCGGGTCTTGTCAAGTTGCGCGAAGGTCGGCGCGTTGTCATTGGTCGCCCCATAGAAGAAGGCGTAGTTGACGTGGCTTTCCCGCTGGCCGCGACTCATCTTGTCGCTCCAGGCTTCGGGCGTTGTGGTCTGCGGGACGGTGTTGGGCATGTCGAAGAACGACGTGACGCCCCCATAGGCCGCCGCGCGCGACTCGGCGTCGATGTCAGCCTTGGCAGTCAGCCCGGGCTCGCGAAAGTGCACATGGCTGTCGATGACTCCAGGCAACACAAAGCACCCCGTGGCATCCAGTCGGTTGTCATAGATGCC
>DAIOEQ010000032.1:2846-13146 GCA_036746215.1 Prevotella sp. | reverse complement strand
CCGACGGTAGCCTCGAGCCGCTGAAGATGCACGTCATCGACACGGGCATGGGCTTCGAGCGCCTGGTGCGCCTCATGCAAGGCAAGAACTCCAACTACGACACCGACATCTTCACGCCCATCATCTCTGAGATCGAGGCCCTCTCGGGCAAGAAATACAACCACACCTTCCCCGAGGGATCCAACGGTGAGGGCGTCAACACGGAGGAGAAGGTAGACATCGCCATCCGCGTGGTGGCCGACCACCTGCGCGCCGTGGCCTTCTCCATCGCCGACGGGCAGTTGCCCAGCAACGCCAAGGCCGGCTACGTCATCCGCCGCATCTTGCGCCGCGCCGTGCGCTACGCCTACACGTTCCTTGACCAAAAGGCTCCGTTCATGTACAAGCTCGTCCCCGTGCTGGTGCACGAGATGGGTGGTGCCTATCCCGAGCTGCCCGCACAGCAAGAGCTCATCAGCCGCGTGATCAAGGAAGAGGAAGACAGCTTCCTGCGCACACTGGAGAAGGGCATCCAACTGCTCAACGGTGACATGGAAGAACTGAAGGCAGCCGCCAAGACACAGCTCGACGGCGAGAAGGCGTTCCGCCTCTTCGACACCTACGGCTTCCCGCTCGACCTTACCGAGCTCATCTGCGGCGAGAACGGCTTCACCGTCGACGAGGAGGGCTTCGACCGCGAGATGGCCAAGCAGAAGGCCCGCGCCCGCAACGCCGCCGCCGTGGAGAACGGCGACTGGATTGAGCTGAAGAAGGGCGAACAGGAGTTCGTCGGATACGACTACACGGAGTATGAGTGCCACATCCTGCGCTACCGCAAGGTCACACAAAAGAAAAACACGTTCTACGAGGTGGTGCTCGACCACACGCCCTTCTATGGCGAGATGGGTGGCCAGGTGGGCGACCAAGGCACCCTGGTGTCGGAAGACGAGACCATCGATGTGGTGGACACCAAGCGCGAGAACAACCAGAGCATTCATATCATCAAGAAACTGCCGCAAAACCCGGAGGCCGACTTCATGGCTTGCGTCGACACAGACAAGCGAGACGCCTCCGCGGCCAACCACACGGCTACCCACCTGCTCGACTATGCGCTCAAGCAAGTGCTCGGCAACCACGTCGAGCAGAAGGGCTCCTTCGTCAGCCCCACCACGCTGCGCTTCGACTTCTCACACTTCCAGAAGGTGACCGACGAGGAGCTGCGCCAGGTGGAGCGACTGGTCAACAAGATGATCCGCGCCGACTATCCGCTCGATGAGCACCGCAACGTGCCTATCGAGGAGGCCAAGGAGCTGGGCGCCATCGCCCTCTTCGGTGAGAAATATGGCGATAAGGTGCGCGTCGTGCGCTTCGGTCCCTCGGCCGAGTTCTGCGGTGGCATCCACGCCACCAGCACCGGTCGCATCGGGTTCTTCAAGATTATCGGCGAGAGCAGTGTGGCAGCTGGTGTCAGGCGCATCGAGGCCCTGACGGGCGACCAGTGTGAGGAGGCCATGTACGAGGTGGAAGACACGCTCAAGGCCATCAAGGCTCTCTTCAACAACGCCAAGGACCTGAAAGCCACCGTCGGCAAGTACATCGAGGAAAACGCATCCATGAAGAAAAGCATTGAGGCCTTCCGCCAACAGGCCGTGGAGCGCACCGTCAAGAAGCTCCTCGACAACACGCTCGACATCAATGGCACGACAGTGGTCAAGGCCGTGTTGCCCGTCGATCCCGCCTCGGCCAAGGACATAGCCTTCAAGGTGCGCGAGAACATCAGCAGCAACTTGGTGTGTGTGCTGGGAACGGTCCACGAGGGACGTCCCTCGCTCTCTGTCATGCTGTCTGAGGACATGGTGAAAGACCACGGGCTCAACGCCGGCAAGATGATTCGCGAAGCCGCCAAGCTCATCCAGGGCGGCGGAGGCGGACAGCCCCACTACGCACAGGCTGGAGGCAAGAACGCCGACGGCGTCAGCGCCGCTGTGGACAAGCTCGTCGAACTGGCCAATCTCTAACCCACAGAGACAACGCCAATCATCATGACACCCAACATGAACGCACAAGACACAAGTCACATCCGTCTCAGCGAGAATATCATCATCGCCGACGCCGATTACATCGACTATGTGGCTTTCCAACTCAGCGTGCAGTTTGAGCGCATGCTCAATCGCCGCATACCACCAGCCGACCTGAGCCGATGGGCCATCAACGTGGCCCTCGACGGCGGGTTGCGCGCCAAGGAAGGCGTAAGACACGAAACGCAAGTGGTGCTCGTGCACGACAAGGACAAGGTGAGGCTCGACAACTTTGTGCCGGCCAGCTATGCGGACGAACTCAACGCGAAGGCTTTCGAAGACCCCACGTTGGGCGAGTTCCTGGTCAACGCCTACGCCGTGGGCGACGTGGTCAGCAAGGACGACTACATCCTTGACACGGTAAAGACGGTGACTGAGCATTCGGAAGTGAAGCGCCTCATGGTCATCCCCAACGGCGAGGAGGGAGACCTCTACGAGCGTTTGCGCCACGCCTTGCACAACGTGGACAACGACCAGCGCATCACGCTCTTCGCCATGCAACCCATGGAGGGAGGAAACTTCAGGCAGGAAATCCTGGGCTACTCGCTCATGAACGCACTCGGTATCCGTGGCGATGAACTCAAGTGAGCGTGACAGACGCACAGGAAAGGTTCTGCGGCAATGCGAACAGATAACATTACAAACTTAGGAAATCACAAACAAGACAATGCATAAAGTATTAATGATCGGCGCAGGTGGCGTGGCCACGGTGTGCGCATTCAAAATCGCCCAAAACAAGGACGTGTTCTCCGAGTTGATGATCGCCAGCCATCACAAGGAAAAGTGTGACCGCCTGGCCAAGGCCATCCACGACAAGGGATACGACCTGGACATCAAGACGGCTGAGGTGGACGCAGACGACGTAGACCAGCTGAAGACACTCTTCAACGACTACAAGCCCGAACTGGTCATCAACCTGGCTTTGCCTTACCAAGACCTGACCATCATGGACGCCTGCTTGGCGTGCGGATGCAACTACCTCGACACAGCCAACTATGAGCCAAAGGACGAGGCTCACTTCGAGTACAGTTGGCAGTGGGCCTACAAGGACCGCTTCGAGAAGGCTGGTCTCACCGCCATCCTCGGTTGCGGCTTCGACCCGGGCGTGTCACAGGCTTACACGGCCTACGCCGCCAAGCACCACTTCGACGAGATCCAGTACCTCGACATCGTGGACTGCAACGCCGGCAACCACCACAAGGCCTTCGCCACCAACTTCAACCCGGAAATCAACATCCGCGAAATCACCCAAAAGGGTCTCTACTATGAGAACGGCAAATGGATCGAGACCGAACCGCTGGAGGTGCACAAGGAGCTCAACTATCCTAACATCGGCGGACGCGAGAGCTATCTCATGCACCATGAGGAGCTGGAGAGCCTGGTGAAGAACTACCCCACCATCAAGCGCGCTCGCTTCTGGATGACCTTCGGACAGCAGTATCTCACCTACCTCGACTGCATACAAAACCTGGGAATGAGCCGCATCGACCCCGTGACCTATGAGGCTCCGCTGGCCGACGACCCCACCAAGACGGTCAAGGTGAACATCGTGCCGTTGCAGTTCCTGAAGGCCGTATTGCCCAACCCGCAAGACCTGGGTGCCAACTATGACGGAGAGACCAGCATCGGTTGCCGCATCCGCGGACTGAAAGACGGCAAGGAACACCTATTATATTTATAACAACTGCAAGCACCAAGACGCTTATGAGGAGACGGGCATGCAAGGCGTGAGCTACACCACGGGCGTGCCGGCCATGGCCGGAGCCATGATGTTCCTGAAGGGACTGTGGAGCAAGCCGGGCGTGTGGAACGTGGAAGACTTCGACCCAGACCCATTCCTGCAGGTGCTCAACGAGCAGGGACTGCCTTGGCACGAGGTGTTCGACCAGGACATCGAACTGTAAGCATCGACTTTGCATAACCCTTAAAACCAACCAACGATATGGCAAAAACAGAAGAACAACTGGCAGCAGAGAAGGCCGCACAGCAGAAAGCCGAGCGCGAAGCGAAGCTCAAGGCGCTTCAAGCTACCATGACCAAGATAGAGAAAGACTTCGGAAAAGGAGCCATCATGCGCATGGGCGATGAGAGCATCGAGGCCGTGGACGTGATTCCCACAGGATCCATCGGGCTTGACGTGGCGCTGGGCGTTGGCGGCTACCCCCGCGGGCGCATCATTGAGATCTATGGTCCTGAGTCTTCGGGCAAGACCACACTGGCCATCCACGCCATCGCTGAAGCCCAAAAGAAAGGTGGCATAGCCGCCTTCATCGACGCGGAGCACGCCTTCGACCGCTTCTATGCCGAGAAGCTGGGCGTTGACGTGGACAACCTTTGGATCTCACAGCCCGACAACGGTGAACAGGCCCTGCAGATTGCAGACCAGCTCATCAGTTCATCGGCCGTCGACATTCTCGTGGTCGACTCCGTGGCCGCCCTCACCCCGAAGAAAGAGATTGAGGGAGGCATGGGCGACTCCGTGGTGGGACTGCAGGCCCGCCTCATGAGCCAGGCGCTCCGCAAGCTCACGTCGACCATCGCCAAGACCAACACTTGCTGCATCTTCATCAACCAATTGCGCGAGAAGATTGGTGTCATGTTTGGCAACCCCGAGACGACAACGGGTGGAAACGCCTTGAAGTTCTATGCCAGCGTGCGCCTTGACATCCGCCGCGTGACCAGCCTGAAGGACGGTGACAACATCATCGGCAACCACGTGCGCGTGAAGGTGGTGAAAAACAAGGTGGCTCCACCCTTCCGCAAGTGCGAGTTCGACATCATGTTCGGTAGCGGCATCAACAAGGCTGGCGAGCTGGTGGATCTTGGCGTGGAGTACAACATCATCCAGAAGAGCGGCAGTTGGTTTAGCTACAACGGCTCAAAACTTGCCCAAGGCCGCGACGCCACGATGTCATTGTTGCGCGACAACCCAGAGCTTTGCGAGGAGCTCGAGGGCTTGGTCATGCAAGCCATCAAGGACAAGGCTGAATAGTTGATATTTCAGAAAGACAAACAGCGGCACGAACAAGTGTGTTTTCATAAGCAATAGGCTGAACGTCATCAACAAAAAGGCGCACCAGAGCATTCCTCTGATGCGCCTTTTGTTGTATAATTTGCCGAAAGGCGACCTCAGTGGCGACCCATCAGCATTTGGCACGACGGAAAAGAAACGCTACCTTTGCAATCGTCGAAATTCGCCATACCATGCCCCCTGGGGCATCGGAAAGCGGCACCCGACAGCGCTCTTTGACATTTTTAACATTCAACAAATGGGATTAACTTTCACAAAGAAAGCCATGAGCCCTATGCGTAGGTGACCAAAAACTTCAGCGACCCCTCAATGTTGAGTGCTTGCGTCGTTGCCGGATAGAGCAAGGTTTCGCCCGCCCGCACCTGCTCGACATGTCCTTCCGCATCCGTGATGGTCCCCTGCCCATTCACCATGATGACGATGGCGAAACTGTCAAGCTCGCGCAAGTCAACGGATGTGGGCTTGGTCAAGTCGTAGACATACGTGTGGAAATAAGGGCATCTCACCAAGGAGACGCCTTCATTCTGCTGGGGTACGTAGAAAGTGCGATAGGTAGATTCCACATGGTAGTCGATGCTCTCAGCCGCCTCTTGCGTGTGCAGCTCCCGATAATTGCCATTCTTGTCTTTCCGCTTGAAGTCATAAATGCGGTATGTGACGTCGCTGGTCTCCTGGATTTCCACCAAGAAGCAACCCTTTCCGATGCTGTGGATGCGCCCTGCGGGCAGGAAGAAACAGTCGCCCTCTTTCACGGAGTAATGGGCGATGGCATCAGTAATGGTGTCATCGGCAACCATCTGCTTGTACTCTTCGGGCGTGAAGCGCTTGTTCAAGCCAGCCATCAGCGACGCGTCGGGATCAGACTTCATGAGATACCACATCTCCGTCTTACCCCTTTCCTTGCCCTGGCGGCGCGCCACCTCATCGCTGGGATGCACCTGGATGGACAAGGGCTGATGCGCGTCGATAAACTTGATGAGCAGGGGAAACTCGTTGCCATAGCGCTCATAGTTGGCTTTGCCGACCAATTGCTCCTTCAGTTGTCCGACCAGCTCCGACAGCGACAGTCCTGCGTAGTCACCTTCGCTGACTATTGTCTCGTTGCCTGGGACGCCTGAGATTTCCCAGCTCTCGCCCACATTGCCAAGTGGCGTGTCGATATGTTTGAATGCCACTATCTTCTCGCCACCCCAAAGGGTCTGCTTGAGTAGAGGCTTAAATCTAAATGGTCCCATATTTATCTAAATATTGTTTTCCTCTCTATCTTACTTTGAACCGCCTTCTTGATGACTCAGCGGTCGTCGTCCCATCTCTGCGTGTTCTTCCATTATACCCTCAAACGCAAACAAACTGCGCTTGGCGTCATCAGTTTTCTCTCCAAAACTGTGGTGTGAGAATGACCAACACCGAGAATATCTCCAAACGTCCAACCAACATCATGACCGAGCACACCCATTTTGACAAGTCGGGCAGGTCGGCCCAGGTGATTTGCGCGACGGAACTGAACGTCAGCGATGGTCCTGAGTTGGCCAAGCAACTGACCGCCACGGTGACGGCGTTGGCCGCGTCAACGTTTTGCGCAGTCAGGATGGCCACGGTGACAAACAGCAGAAGCATGTATGACGTGGTGAACGCGAGGAGCGACACCCGTTGGGAGTTGCCCACGTTCTTGCCGTCTATCTTCAAGGGCAGCACCGCGTTAGGATGCAACCGCTGTCGCATCTCATTCTTCACAATCTTGAGCAACATCACCACACGGGCGCATTTCAGTCCGCCCGTGGTGCTGCCGCCACACGCCCCGATAATCATGCAGAGCCAAAGCACAAGCCACGTCACGTGATGCCACATCGTGGTGTCGTCGTTGTTGTAGCCCGTCGTGGTGATAAACGACACCACCTGGAACAGGGCCGAGCGGAATGCCAATTCCACGCCGTAGCCGTTGCGCGCAATGAGCTCCGCCATGACAATGGCGGTGCAAATGAGAATGAAGATGGTATAGAACTTAAACTCCGTGCTCTTCCATAAGCTTCGGAGCTTCAGCTTGGAGACCGAGTAATAGAGTAATGTGAAGTTGACGCCCGACAAGAAGCAGAAAAATGTAGCCGTGTATTCCAGTCCGGGCACATTGACGAAGATGGTGTTGTTGTCGATGGCAAACCCTCCCGTGGAAGCCGTGGTCATGGCGTAGTTGACAGCGTGGAACCAATCCATGCCAAACAACAGATAACAGACGCCACACCCCACCGTGATGAAAAGGTAGACCAGCCATATCCACTTGGCGCACATCGAGAGCTTGGGGTGCAGCTTGTTTTTCACAGGCCCCGTGGCCTCCGCGGCGAAGACCCGGGTGCTGCCTCCCACCACTGAGGGCAGGACAGCGATTGTGAAGAAAACTATACCCAGTCCACCCACCCACTGGGTGAGTGAGCGCCAGAAGAGAATGCCATGCGGCAGCACCTCTACGTCATTGATGACCGAGGCGCCTGTGGACGTGAAGCCCGACATGGTCTCGAAGAAAGCGTCCGTGAAACTATTAACGTAACCGCCGAAAAGGAATGGCATGGTGCCAAAGAGCGAAAACAGCAGCCATGTGACGGACACCACGAAAAAAGAGTCGCGCCGGGAGAGTCTGTTCTCGGCGTTGCGCCCAAAATACTTGAAAATGAACCCGAAGAAGACCGTGACAATGATGGAGACCATGAAAGGCAAGATGTCATCTTCACCAAAAAGCAAGGCCACCCCCAGGCAGACCGCCATCAGCAGGGCCTCCAGAAAGAGAAGCGACCCCAGGATCTTGTTTATGATTTTAAAATTGATCACCTTCTATATCTCTCCTTTAACTGTCAGAACAACTTTTCTATCTGCTTCATGTTCACGTCGTGGCAGAACACCACGACAATGTCTCCGGGATTGATTTTCGTGTTGCCGGAGACGAGCATTCCCTCGCCATTTCTCACCAGGCCGCCGATGGTCATACCGATGGGCAGCCCAAGGTCCTTCACGGGCTTTAGGGTGACACGCGAGCCTTCCTTGGCCACAAACTCACCCACGTCGGCGTTGGCCGACATGAGGAACGTGACGTTCAACACGTCGGCATCGAGCATCAGTTGGTAGATGCGGCTGGCGGCGATGGCCTTCTTGTTGATGATGGTTCCGATGTCAAGGCTCTCTGCCATGCTCGCATAGTCCATGTTCTCGACTACGGCAACAGTCTTCCTCACGCCCAGTCGCTTGGCGGTGAGACAGGCCAAGATATTGGTCTCAGCGTTGCCGGTGAGCGCCACGAAAGCCTGCGTGTTCTTGATGCCCTCGTCCATGAGGAGCGATATGTCGCGGGCATCGCCGTTGATGACGAGCGTCTTTTCGCCCAGCAACTGGTTGAGTTCCTCGCAGCGGTCCTCGTCAATCTCGAAAACTTTCACCTTCATGTATTCGGGCATGGTACGTATGGCCCTGACAGCCGTCTCGCCTCCACCCATGACCATGACGTTCTTCACATCGGCATAGTTCTCTTTTCCCACAATCTTTCGGATGTAAGGGATATAGGGGCGCGTGGTCATGAAATAGGCCAAGTCAAAGCATTTCAACTCGTCATTGCCACCAGGTATGATGGTCTCCCCGCTTCGTTTGATGGCCACCACATGATAGGGGTCGTTGGGTCCGCACAGCGTCTTAAGGGGTTGGTTGAGAATTTCACAAGTTTCGCGCAACTTGATGCCGAGCATCACAAGCGCACCATCGTGCACATCCCATCTCCTACGGACCCATGACATCTTCAGTCCACTGTTGATGTCGCGCGCGGCCAACACCTCGGGATAGATGAGCTTATCGACACCCAGGCTCTTGTAGAAAGCCTTGATGTCCTCCTCCGAATATTCGGCGTCGCCCACACGCGCCACGGTCTTTTTGGATCCGAGGGCGTGGGCCATCATGCAACACACGATATTGGCGTTCTCATCGGGCATGACGGCAATGAAGAGGTCAGTGTCGCCCGCATTGGCCTCGCGCAGGGTTTTCACATTGGTGGGTGTTCCCTGTATGGTCAGCAGGTCATAGTCGAGCCCTATCTTCGCCAGCCGGTCGCTGTCGTCGTCGATGACGGTGATTTCCTCTTGGTTGCGCGACAGCAACCTTGCCAAGTGGGTTCCAATGGCATAAGCGCCGCAAATGATGATTTTCATGCTTTTTTCAAGTTCTCAATGGTCTTCTTGATACTATCCTTATCGTATCCACACAGTTGTCTGAGCTGGGCCACAGAGCCATGTTCCACGAAGTGGTCGGGCATGCCGAGGCGATGCACATCGGGCGTAAAGCCGTGGTCACTCATCCACTCGAGCACCGCCGAGCCCATGCCTCCCTCCCGCGTTCCGTCTTCCACGGTGACGAGAGTGTGGTAATGGGAAGCAACCTCCTGCAGCAATTGCTCGTCGAGCGGCTTCAGGAAGCGCATGTCGTAGTGGGCCACGTCGAGCCCACTCTCCTCGATGGCCGCCTCAACGTCGCAGCCGACAGGTCCGATGGTCAGCACAGCCACGTCGCGCCCCTCACGGAGGCGCCGGCCTGTGCCCACGGAAATTTCCTCCAAATCACACTTCCAATCGGCATCGGCGCAACGACCACGCGGGTAGCGTATGACGAAAGTGCCCTTGCCCGGCAATTGGGCGGTGTACATCAGGCGGCGCAGTTCCTTGCCGTCCATCGGTGAGGCGATGGTGAGGTTGGGTATGGGGCGCAAGGCCGCCATGTCGAACGCACCATGGTGCGTGGCGCCGTCCTCGCCGACGATGCCGGCACGATCGAGGCAAAGCACCACAGGCAGGTTAAGGAGCGCCAGGTCATGTATGACATTGTCGTAGGCGCGCTGGGCAAAAGAGCTATAGATATTGCAGAAGGGCTGCAGACCATCCTTGGCCATACCGCCCGAAAAAGTGACTGCGTGCCCCTCGGCGATGCCCACGTCAAACACGCGGTCGGGCATCTGCCTCATCATCGTGATCATCGAGCAACCAGTGGGCATGGCGGGTGTCACGCCCACTATCTTCGGGTTGCGCTCAGCGAGTTCAAGGAGCGTGTCACCGAACACGTCCTGAAACTTGGGTGGCAAGCCACCACAGTCGTCCACGAGTCGCTTGCCCGTCTCGGGGTCAAACTTACCGGGCGCATGCCACACGGTGGCGGATTTTTCGGCGGGGGCGTATCCCTTTCCCTTGAC